>NZ_CP071501.1:3915000-4100000 GCF_017354985.1 Shewanella cyperi
ATGAACCGAATCTTGCTGATTGACGATGACCTGGGCCTGGCAGAGCTGCTGGGACAACTGCTGGAACTGGAAGGTTTCGACCTGACCCTGGCCCACGATGGCCAGACAGGGCTGGATCTGGCCCGGCAACAGGAGTTCGATCTGATATTGCTGGATGTCATGCTGCCCAAGCTCAACGGCTTTGAAGTGTTGCGCAATTTACGGACCCACAAGCAAACCCCGGTGCTGATGTTAACCGCCAGGGGCGATGAGATAGACAGGGTCGTCGGTCTGGAAATCGGTGCCGATGACTACCTGCCCAAACCCTTCAACGACAGGGAACTGGTGGCCAGGATCCGCGCCATTCTGCGGCGGGCCCAGCCTCCCAAAATGGACACCCACACCCAGCCGATACAGGAGTTTGGCGATTTGCGTCTTGATACCGCCCGCCAGGAAGCCTTCTGCAATGAGCAATTGCTGCTGTTAACCGGCACCGAATTCAGCCTGCTGCTGCAACTGGCGCGCCAGGCCGGTGAGTTGGTCTCCAAGGAATGGCTCAGCGAGCAGGTGCTTGGCAAGCGTCTGATGCCCTTCGATCGCAGCCTGGACATGCACCTGTCCAACCTGCGCAAGAAGCTGCCCGAGCGCAGCGATGGTCGCCCCAGGGTCAAGACCATCCGCGGCAAGGGTTATATCTGGTTACCCTGATGAAAAAACTGTCATCCCTGCTCGGCGCTCTGAGCCCCAATCGACTGTTTATCAAGCTGTTGCTTGGCTTTTGGCTGGGCAGCTCGGTAATTATTGTTGCCATTGGCAGCCTGCCCTTGTTGCAGCAACACTTGGATACAGCTCCCCTGCCGCCCCATCTGCAACAACTGCTGGAACGGGCCGCCAGGCCCCTGGTAGAGCGCCCGGGGTTGATGACGGCAGAACGGATCCGCCACTGGGACCGCATGAACCGGCGCGATGATAAACCGGTGCGACTGATCCTGGTCGACGACGAAGGCAAGGTGCTTAACGACAGGCCATCGCGGCAACTGCTCAACTTTATGCTGTTGGCCGAAGATGCGGGACACCCGATCAGCCATCAGTACCGTGACGACATGCTGTTTGGCCCCTTCAGGTTTCAGGCCGGCACCGACAGCTATGCGCTCTATGGCAGGCTGCCCGGCAAGCATCCGCGGCCCTGGTTTATATTTTTCAATGAAAACAAGATGCTGACCCTGGGGTTGGCCGTGCTGCTTTCGGGCCTGTTGTGTGGCCTGCTGGCCTGGCACCTGGGCAAACCCTTGCGCCAGCTAAAACACAGTGCCGATACGCTCGCCGCCGGGCAACTGGACAGCAGGGTCGACAGCCAAACCGCACGCCGCCGCGACGAACTGGGTCAGGTGGCAAGGGCCTTTAACGGCATGGCCGATGCAGTCGAGACCATGGTGCGCAACCAGCAGCGGCTGATGGGTGACATCAGCCATGAATTGCGCACGCCACTGACCCGGTTGCAACTGGCCCTGGCACTGGCCCGTAAACGTGGTGAGGAAACTCCGGAAATTAACCGGATTGCCTATGAAGCGGGTCAGCTGGAGCAGCTGATCGCCGAACTGCTGACCCTGTCTCGGCTGCAACTCAATGCTCAGGAACCCAAGCGACTGTTAAGCCTGGGCGACAGCCTGGATCAGGTGCTCGACGATGCGGATTTTGAAGCCAGCGAACAGAATAAACAGTTACATATCAGCCTGGATGAGGAGTTTCAATTTCAGCACTACCCCAAAATCCTGGCGCGGGCGGTGGAAAACCTGCTGCGTAACGCCATCCGCTATGCCAACGGGGCCATCTGGCTGAGCAGCGAGTTACAGGAAAATAATCTCATCCTGAAAATTTGCGACGACGGCCCCGGGGTTGCCGAGGCCGAGTTGGAAGCCATCTTCCAGCCCTTCTATCGCCCCGACACCTCCCGGGAAAGAGAGAGCGGCGGCTGGGGCCTGGGACTGGCGATTACGGCTGCGGCGGTCAAGGCCCATGGTGGTGAGATCCGCGCTGAAAACCGCCCCGAAGGCGGCCTGTGTGTCAGCCTCAGCCTGCCGCTCACTTCGTCCGAGCAGCGCTAATCTCTCAGCCCCTCACACAAGACTGGCGCAGACGACGATAGATCTGATTACGACTGATGCCCAGGCGGCGGGCGCAGGCGCTGACATTACCGTTACACTCAGCCAGGGTGGTGAGGATCTGCTGCCGCATCCGCTGCTCAAGTTTGCCATCAGCCTGACCACAGTCATGGCCATCCGCCTGGCCTGTGTCATGTTGTCGCCCCTGCCGCAGACGGGCCAACAGCGCCTCAGGTACATGCTGCAACTGCAACTCGGGTTCATCTTCGGCCAACAGGCAGACGACCTGCATCAGGTTGTCCAATTCCCTCAGGTTGCCCGGCCAGGCATAGGACTCCAGCCAGCCCAGTAAGTCGGTGCTGATGCCCTGATCCTGGCTGCGATACTTGCGATGCAGCTTGTGGATGATCCGGCTGCGATCGCTGCGTTGGCGCAGCGGTGGCAAGATCACCTGCAAGCCATTGAGCCTGAAATACAAATCCTGACGGAAACGCCCTTCGTCCACCATGGACTGCAAATCCATGTGGGTCGCGGCCACAACCTGAATATCCACTTTCACCGCCTGCAAACTGCCCACGGGGGTCACCTCCCGCTCCTGCAACACCCGCAGCAGTCGTCCCTGTGCCGCCAGCGGCAGCTCGCCTATTTCATCCAGAAACAGAAAGCCGCCATCGGCCTGACGTATCTTGCCCAGGTACCCCTGTCGGGCGGCGCCGGTGAAGGCGCCGGCCTGGTAGCCGAAGAGTTCGGATTCCACCAACTCCGCCGGCAGGGCGGCACAATTGACCGCCACCAGCGGCCCCTTGCGGTGGCTGTCGCTGTACAGCTGGCGCACAAAGTGCTCCTTGCCAACGCCGGTTTCCCCCTGGATAAGCAGGGGGATCTGCCTTGAAACCACCTTGCGGGCCAGTTGCCAGGCCTGCTCCAGCTTAGGGTCATGGAACTTGACCGGCTTGGCGCCCTGGATTTTTTTGCTCGGCGTGTCGCCAAGGGCCGAGGTGGCCAGATGCAGCTCACCCCAAGGGCACTGGCTGCTCTGCCGCTGCCAATCCTCACCCAGCAGCTCGGCCAAATCCGCTCCCGGTTGGGCCCGCCCCAGATATTGGCGCGCCATGGGATTGAGTCCCAGCAAACGGCCGTTGTCATCGGCGATCAGTATCCCCTGCCAGCCGGAAGACAACAGCTGCCGGCTCGCCGCCAGATCCACCCGGAAACGTCCGCCCGGCAGGGAGCACAGCAGCGCCGTCTCCACCTGCTGGGCCAGGCTGGAGATCAGCATCAGGGTTTGCTGGGTGTGTCTGAGTCGCTCGGAAGTGATGTCGAGGGCGCCGATAAGCTCACCGTTGGGGGCAAAAATGGGACTGGCGGAACAGCTCATAAAACGGTGCTGGCGGAAATAATGTTGCTCGCCCACCACAGACAAAGCCTGCCCCGCCCTCAGGGCCGTGCCTATGGCATTGGTGCCCTTGTGCTCCTCCAGCCAGTTAACGCCGCAATCCAGGGCCACATTGGCCAAGCGATCCGAGTAACGCACCAGTCCCCAGTGCCTTAGCACGAAGCCATCGCTGTCGGACAGAATGAGACGACTGTCGCTGTGGGCCATCAATTTGGAAAACAACGGCAGGGCATGTTGCTCCACCAGGCTCACCAATTGGCGCCGACTTTCCAGCCGTTCATCCAGGTCGGCCGCCGTCAGCCTCAGCCCATCGGCAGGGCGATTTTCATGCAGACCTGCGTCGGCGCTGCGGCGCCAGGAATCCGCCAGCCAGGGTTGCAGCGAAGCCTTCATATCTCCTCCATGTGTTCCGTTCCGTGACACCTGAGTGTAGCGGAAAGTGACAATGCGACCAGGACAGTCCGGCCCAACCTTGGGCACCCAAAGGCCAATGACATAGAAAAACCGGAAATTCATCATACTGTTAGCCAGTCATTGCCACAAGTTGCACCATCTTGGCCCGTCCCTTGCGCTATAGGGCCAGCAACCCGCGGGTTGCGCCACATTCAACAAGACAATCAATAACACGGAAGGACAAGCCAATGATCTACAGCGCTCCAGGTACCCCGGGTGCCATAGCCAACTTCAAGGCCCGCTATGACAACTTTATCGGCGGCAAGTGGACACCGCCGGTGGGCGGCCAGTACTTTGACAACATTTCCCCCGTGACGGGAGAGGTCTTCTGTCAGGCGGCACGCTCCGATGGCCGCGACATAGAGCTGGCGCTGGATGCGGCCCACGCCGCCAGGGAAGCCTGGGGTCAAACCTCGGTGACCGAGCGGGCCAATCTGCTGCTGAAAATCGCCGACCGGGTCGAGCAGCAGCTGGAGCGGCTGGCGGTGGCGGAAACCTGGGAAAACGGCAAGGCGGTGCGCGAGACCCTGAATGCCGACCTGCCGTTGTTTGTTGACCATTTCCGCTACTTCGCCGGCTGCATCCGCGCCCAGGAGGGCAGTGCCGCCGATTTGGACAGCAAGACGGTCAGCTACCACTTCCCCGAGCCCCTCGGCGTGGTGGGACAGATCATCCCCTGGAACTTCCCCTTGCTGATGGCGGCCTGGAAAATCGCCCCGGCACTGGCGGCCGGTAACTGCATAGTACTCAAACCCGCCGAGCAGACCCCGGTATCCATCCTGGTGCTGATCGAGGCCATAGAAGATCTGCTGCCACCCGGGGTGCTCAACATAGTCAACGGCTTTGGTGCCGAGGCCGGCGCGGCATTGGCCACCAGCAAGCGCATCGCCAAGCTGGCCTTCACAGGTTCCACCGAGGTGGGCAATCACATACTCAAGTGCGCCGCCGAGAATCTTATCCCCTCAACCGTGGAGCTGGGCGGCAAGTCACCCAACATCTACTTTGCCGACGTGATGAACCACGAAGACAGCTATCTGGACAAGGCCGTCGAGGGCTTGCTGCTGGCCTTCTTCAATCAGGGCGAGGTCTGCACCTGTCCCAGCCGGGTGCTGGTGCAGGAGTCCATTTACGATGCCTTTATCGAAAAGGTCATTGAGCGCGCCAAAGGCATACGCCAGGGCAATCCGCTGGACACCGAAACCCAGGTGGGCGCCCAGGCCTCACTGGAGCAGTTCGACAAGATCCTCAGCTACCTGGAAGTCGGACGCAGCGAGGGCGCCCAGGTGCTACTGGGCGGCCAAAGAGCCACCACGGCCCAGGGTGGTTACTATATCCAACCGACACTGCTCAAGGGTCATAACAAGATGCGGGTGTTCCAGGAAGAAATTTTCGGTCCCGTGGTATCCATCACCACCTTCAAGGACGAAGCCGAGGCCCTGGCGATAGCCAACGATACCCAGTACGGCCTGGGTGCCGGGGTCTGGACCCGCGACATGAACCTGGCCCAGCGCATGGGACGCGGCATTCAGGCCGGCAGGGTGTGGATCAACTGCTACCACGCCTATCCGGCCCACGCCGCCTTCGGTGGCTACAAGAAGTCCGGCATCGGCCGCGAAACCCACAAGATGATGTTGTCTCACTACCAGAACACCAAAAACCTGCTGGTCAGTTACGACACCAACCCCCTGGGCTTCTTCTGACAGGCAAAGCCTCCAAACAAGACCCCGGCCCAGGCCGGGGTCTTTGCCTTCGACATATTTCGCAATACTTCAAGCCCTTCTAATGCAAGGGCGCATTTGTTAGCTTGGACAACTGAGTTTGCCAAATGCAGAGGGACCAAGATGGCACACCGGCTGGAAAGCCTGTTGGCACAATGGCGCCGGGATCCGCAGGCGGAGTGGGTGCTGGCGGTGATCAATTCGGTGCAGGGCTCCGCCTATCGCAAGACGGGTGCCATGATGCTGATCCATCCCCTGGGACCCAGTCTCGGGGTGCTGAGCGGCGGCTGCCTGGAGGCCGACCTCAGGCGCCAGGCCCAAAGGGCGCTGCAGGAAGGACGCGCCATCAGACGCCGTTACGACGCCAGGGAAGAATCCGATGCCAGCTTTCAGCTGGGCTGCGGCGGTGTGGTGGACATTTTGCTGCTGCCGCTGCACGGCAGCAACCAGGCACTGGATTTCGACGCCATGCAGCAAGCCCTTGAGCGGGGGGAAAGCGGTTTCTGGTGCCTGACCCTGCCACCCGAAGATAACTCCTGGGTCACGGCAAATATCCAGGCCCACTTCATTGCGAAGGATCAGGCCCCCTTTCCGGCCACGGATTTTCCCCGCCCCGGTCAATTGACTCTCGATAAGCAGCTGCTGGTGGTGCCCGTTGCCCCCAGCCCCAGGCTGGCCATATTCGGTGGCGGTATGGATGCCATCCCCCTGGCCAATACGGCCAGGCAGTTGGAATGGCAGGTCACAGTGATAGATCCGCGCACCGCCTACGGCCGCAGCTGTGACTTCGGCGGTTGCCACACCCATAAATTAGACGCCGATACCCTGCCGCAGTCCCTGCTCAATGGCCTGGATCTGGCTGTGGTCATGCACCACAACCTGGCACTGGATGCCGCCGCACTGGCACGCCTCAAGGACGTCAATTTGAAATACCTGGCCCTGCTGGGTCCCAGGCACAGGGGCGAGCGGGTGTTGGCACTGGCCGGGCTCAATGAAGCCGACTTCCTCTGCCCCCTGAGCACACCCGCAGGCCTGCCCCTCGGCGGCGACCTGCCGGGAGACATAGCCCTGTCGATTGTCGCCGCCTGCCAGGCCGCACTGTCTGGCATACGGCTGCAACGGGAGTCAGGCTCATGAAGCTGCTGCCTGTCCTGCTGGCCGCCGGTGCATCGAGCCGCTTTCAGGGAGCCAAGCTCGCGGCATCCCTGCCCAATGGCCGCACCTTGCTGCAACAGAGTTTCGCAACGCTCAAGGAGCTGAAAGGCAGCTGCGGCACCCAACTCCTGCCGGTGCATGTGTGCCTCGGTGGTCACTATCAAAGATTGCGTCCCCTGTTGCCTCGGGATACGCCCGTGATTGCCAGTGCGGATTGGCAGCTGGGTTTGGGTCACAGCATAGCCACGGTCGCGCGCTTTGCTGCAACACAGCAGGTGGATGCCCTGCTGTTGACGCTCGCCGATCAGGTGCTAATCAGCACCCGGGACTTGGAGCAGCTGTTGGCCACCTGGCAGGAGTCCGGCCACACCAGCGCCGCCTGGTACCTGCAGCAAGCGGGCGCCCCGGCGATTTTTAACCGCGCTGAATTTGCCGCCCTCGCCAATCTCAGCGGCGATCGCGGCGCCAAAGCCCTGCTGAGCCAACTGCAGGGACAGAAAAAACTCGCCTGGTTGGCACTGGACAGTGCCGCCACCGACATAGACACCCGCGCCGACCTCAGGCGCCTCAGTGAGCAAGGAGAGATAAATGTCACAACTCAGGATTAATGGTCGCCTCTATACCCTGGATGCCGACCCCAGGATGCCGTTGTTGTGGGCCCTGAGGGACATACTTGGCCTCACTGGCACCAAGTATGGTTGCGGTGCCGGTCTGTGCGGTGCCTGTACCGTGCACGTGGACGGTAAGCCGGCACGGGCCTGCCTCACCAGTATCCAAAGCTTGGAGGGCAAGTCGGTCACCACCATTGAGGGGCTTGAGGATGACAAACTCAAGGACAGTTGGCGCCGACACAAGGTGCCCCAGTGCGGTTACTGCCAAACAGGGCAGCTGATGTCGGCCTCGGCACTGCTGAGCCAGAATCCCAATCCCAGCGATGCAGAGATAGACAGCGCCATGTCGGGCAACCTTTGTCGCTGCGGCACCTATACCCGGATCCGCGACGCCATCAAGGACCACGCCAGGGAGACCAACAAATGAGCCATTTCACCGCTGTTGAAAATTTCAGTCGTCGCGATGTCCTCAAGCTCTTTGGCGCCACCGGCGGCGCCCTGGTGCTCGGCGCCTCGGGGGTCAGTTGGAGCCCCATGAGTCTGGCCAGGGGTGAAGAGCAGCGCCTGAACCTGTTTATCGCCATCGGCGAAGACAATCAGGTTTACCTCACCTGCCATCGCTCTGAAATGGGCCAGGGGATACGCACCGGCATACCACAAATCCTGGCCGACGAACTGGAAGCGGATTGGGACAAGGTGGTAGTGGTCCAGGCTTTGGGAGACAAGGCCTACGGCAGTCAGAACACAGATGGCAGCCGCAGCATTCGCAAAGGCTTCGACAAAATGCGCCAAATGGGCGCCATGGCAAGACACATGCTGGAGCAGGCCGCAGCGGCCCGCTGGCAGGTCCCCCTGTCAGAGGTCTATGCCAAGGCCCATAAGGTGCACCACAGGCCCAGTGGCAAGGCCCTGAGTTTCGGTGAGCTGGCCACGGCAGCGGCGGCTTTGCCACTGCCGGCCGAGGATAGCCTTAAACTCAAGAGCGCGGATAACTTCAGTCAGATTGGTCAGCCCCGCACCATAGTCGACATGGATGCCATACTCAGCGGCGGTGCCGGCTATGGTTTCGACACCCGCCTTGAAGGCATGCGTTACGCAGTCATTGCCAGACCTCCGGTGCTCGGCAGCAAGGTCGAAAAATTTGATGCCGGTGCTGCCCTGAAAATCCCCGGCGTATTGGAAGTGGTTGCCATGCCCGAACCCAGGGGCGCGCCAGCCTTTCAGCCCCTGGGTGGTTTGGCAGTGATCGCCACTAACAGCTGGAGTGCGCTGGAGGGCCGCAAGGCTCTGCAAATCCACTGGAGTCACAGCAGTCATCAATCCCACGACAGCGACAGTTTTCTCAAGACCCTGGTTGAGCGGGTACAACAGCCCGGTAAGGTGCGCCGTGAGTTGGGGCAACAGCCGGACAACTGGCCGGCAGAGCGCAGCCTGAGCGCAGTCTACACAGTGCCTTATCTGGCCCACGCCATGATGGAACCCCCGGCAGCCACCGCCCGGGTCGATGAACAGGGCTGTGAAATCTGGGCCTGCACTCAAACGCCCCAAAGCACCCAGGGCACGGTTGCCGAACTGCTGGGAATAAGCGAAGAGCAGGTTAAGGTCCATGTCACCCTGCTGGGTGGCGGCTTTGGCCGTAAATCCAAACCCGATTTCAGTGCCGAAGCCGCCTGGCTGGCGAAGCAAACCGGCAAACCGGTGAAAGTGTTCTGGAGCCGTGAAGATGAGCTGCAACATGGCTACCTGCATGCCATCAGTGCCCAGTATTACCGGGCCTGTCTGGATGAGCAGGGCAAGGTTGCAGCCCTGCTGGCCCGCAGCGGTTTTCCATCCATCAGCAGCACCTTTACCGAGGGCGTCGAAGATCCTTCAGACAGCGAACTGCAGCTGGGTTTCACCGACGTGCCGCTGGCATTGCCGGCGCTGCGCTGCGAGTCGGTCAGGGCCGAGGCCCATACCCGCATCGGCTGGCTCAGATCCGTGTGCAATATCCAGCATGCCTTCGGCATCGGCAGCTTTGTCGACGAACTGGCGCTGGCCTCGGGCAAATCCTGTCCGCAGATGTGGCGCGAATTGCTGGGCCAACCCAGGCAGGAAACCTTTGCCAATCAGGGGATGAAATACGGCAACTATGGCGAGGATCTCCAGCGCCATCCGGTGGACGTGGGCCGCTATCTCAAGCTTATCGACCTGATGGAACAAGCCATGGCCCAATCACCCGCGCAAGCCGGTGAGGGTTGGGGCTTTGCCGTGCATCGCAGCTTTGTCAGTTATGTAGCGGTTGCCATCAAGGTCAAATTGGACGGGAAAAAACTCACAGTGCTGGAAGCCATCTCCGCCATGGACGCCGGCACTGTGGTGAACCCGGACCGGGTCGCCGCCCAGCAGGAAGGGGCCGTCATCTTTGGTCTCAGCCTGGCCATGCTGGGTGAAATCGGCTTCAAGGATGGCCAGGTAGTGCAGTCCAACTTCCACGACTATCCATTACTGCGTCTACCCCAATGCCCTGCCATCCGCACTATCTTGGTGCCGTCCGGCGCCGCCCCCGGTGGCGTGGGTGAGCCCGGAGTGCCACCTGTGGCGCCGGCACTGACCAACGCCATAGTCGCCGCCGGCGGTGAGCGTTACCGGGACCTGCCACTGAGCAAGCATCTGACGCTTTAACACGCCACAGTTACAGCTGCCATGCCCCGCTAATACCGGGGCATACTTCCAAACTCGATTTTCCTGGCATTCTTTCCGTTTTACGCCCTCTCACTTAGCCATCAGCTATATCCCCAAGTGCTGCCTTCGCTCTCCAGCCCTTCACAAAACGCCAATGCGTCAATATGAAAATCATTTAAAATCAACACCAAAGATAGCTTGACTCCTGGTTCCACACAGGTCAGGCACAGCATTTAACCGCTACAAATTAATACAACATTCAGACAAAGATCCATTTACACTCGAGCAAATTGTTCCACAAGAAGAACAATCACAAGTAACACTTCATCATTTATCGGGAGTTTGTATGTTGAAACAACAACAACTGGCATGCGCTATCCGCTTGTCTTTGCTTGCTGCCAGCGGCATGGCCGCCCTTTCTCTGGCAGCCCCTGTGGCGGCCGAAGAAGAAGCCGGTGCCAAAATTGAAAGAGTTGAGGTTACCGGCTCACGCATTTACCGCGAAGGGGCAATTGCCCCCAGCCCGGTCACGGTCATCAGTGCAGAGGCGCTCATCAATACAGGCGCGATCAACATAGGTGAGGCCCTTAACGAGCTGCCAGCGCTGGCCAACACCTATTCACTCTCAAATTCCGGCAGTTCCATCGGTACCGCGGGTCTTAACCTGTTGGATTTGCGCGGTATGGGCGCCTCCAGGACCCTGGTATTGGTGGATGGCAAACGCCATGTGGCCAGCAGCCCAGGTACGGCTTCTATTGACGTGAACACCATTCCAACAGAGTGGGTTGAGAGCGTTGAAATTATCACTGGTGGCGCATCGGCCATCTACGGTGCCGACGCGGTGACCGGCGTAGTGAACTTCAAGATGAAAAAGCAGATTGAAGGTCTGAGCGCCAGCGCCATGGCAGGTGTTGCCGATGACAGCGACTATAACAACCAGAAATTCACCTTCGCCTATGGCAGTAATTTTGCTGATGGCCGCGGCAACGCAGCTTTGTCCATCGAATATGCCCAACAAGATAAATTGGGCATGCTTGATCGTGACCAAACAGCTGTTTCTTGGGCGTCCCTGAGAAACCCCGATGGTGATACAGTCAATACCCTGCATCCCAATGCCGGCTATTGGGCCATCAGCAATGGCGGCACAGTAGGATTCTTTGGCGGCACCCCTGGCATCTATACCTTCAAGCCAGATGGCACTCCAGTCGAAGTCGGCACAGGTGAAATTACCGACAGCATCAAGTGCGCCGGTGAAGGTTGCGACTTTATTAACCTGCGCCAGTGGGAAGAACTGCAGCCCGAATTTGATCGCACTACGGTCAACTTCAAGGGTAACTATGATCTGAACGACAACCTCAATGCGTACGTTGAAGCCAAGTGGAGCCAAACCAATGCCACCACTTCTGGCCAACCGGCATTTTTCTTCTTTGACCCCGAAAACACCTTTATCACCCGCGATAACCCGTTTATCTCCGATGAGCTGGGCGCATTGATGGATCAAACCGGCGCAGGTTATGTGGTCGTCAACCGCTTTATGACCGACATGGGTCCCCGCATTGAAGACGATGAGCGAACCACCCAACGCTATGTTGCCGGACTGAAAGGCGTAGTGCTGGAAGATTGGGACATGGAAGCCTATGCCGTTTACGGTGAAACCGAGCAAACCCGCACCAACCTTAATAACCTGATATTCAAAAATTTCCAGCAATCGGTTGATGCCGTGTTGGATAGTAATGGCAACATTGTCTGCCGTGACGAGGCCGCTCAAGCTGCCGGCTGTGTACCTGTGAACCTGTTTGGTGATGGTGCGGTCAGCGCGGCAGCTGCGGATTGGTTCAGCACTACCACGGTAGGCTCGGCCACCATCAAGCAAACTGTACTGGGTGGCACACTCTCGAACTCAGCTCTGCTTGAACTGCCTGCCGGCATGGTAGGCTTCGCAGCCGGTGTCGAATATCGCAAGGAAGAGAGCCAAACCCATGAGGATCCGTTCGCGGCGTCGGGGGCCACCTTCTTCAACGCACTGCAGGACGAGGGCGGCGACTTTAGCGTCAAAGAAATCTTCGCTGAGACTTCCATTCCCTTGCTGGAAGATCTGCCGGGCATCCAGAACCTGACCCTGGATGGCGCCATCCGCTACGCCGACTATTCCACCATAGGTTCAGCAACCAGCTGGAAGCTGGGGCTGGATTGGACCATAGTCGATTCACTGCGCCTGCGCTCGACTCTGTCAACCGCACTGCGCGCACCCAACATTGGCGAATACTACGGCGCCCAGTCACAGAACTTCTTCAATGTGGACGACAGCTGCCGTGCCAGTAACCTGGCCGACCTAACCGCTGAACAATACGCGGTTCGCTCAGCCAACTGCGCCGCACTGGGTGTACCGGCAGACTTCGACTCCGACTACGACAGCGCCACCTTGGAAGGGGTGTCCGGCGGTAACGATCAGCTGGATCCTGAAAAGTCTGACAGCTACACAGTCGGTCTGGTTTACCAACCTTCCTACCTGGAAGGCTTCACCATGACTGTGGATTACTGGAACATAGACATCACAGATGCCATAGCCAACATCTCGGCCCAGGACATCATAGACCGCTGTGTTGATTCACCAACCGGTATCGACAACCAGTACTGTGCCTTGATTACCCGTGACTCTGCATCCCACGAAATCACCAACCTGGTGCAAACGGTACAAAACGTGGCCAAGCAGGAAGCCTCTGGTATAGACCTTGAGTTTGGCTACGACTTCCAGCTCTTTGGCGGCGATCTGCGCACCAACCTCATCAGCACCTACCTCATTGAGCGCAATGAATATCCATTCCAGGATGAGAAGGACGAATATGAGGAATATGCCGGTACCGTGGGTGAAGCCAAGTGGCAAGGCCAGCTGAACCTGAACTACAGCTACGACGCATGGAATCTGAACTGGAAGACCCGCTACCTGGATGAGGTACAGCTCTACACCAAGCAATTCCGCTCCAACTACGACGTGCCATACTCCAATGTCATGACCTACGGTTCCTACAGCATCACAGATCTGTTTGCGACCTATGCCATGGACAATGGTTTGGAAATTGGCTTTGGCATAGACAACCTGTTTGATCGTGACCTGCCGATTGCCACCACAGGTACAGGTTCAGGCAGCGCCAGCTATGACAACATAGGCCGCTTCTTCTATCTGACCGCCAGCTATAAGATGTAATACTACACACCAGAATAAGGGCCCCTGATTCAGGGGCCTTTTTATTTGCAGGACAAATGGCAGTGGTTTTGTCATTGTCGATCGCAAACCCTATAATGCGCTTTTCATGCCGTAAGCAGGTCAAGCCATGCTCCATATTGCCCTCTATGAACCCGAAATCGCCCCCAACACGGGCAATATCATCCGCCTGTGTGCCAACAATGGCTGCCAGCTGCATCTGATCGAGCCTTTGGGGTTTGATTTGGAAGAGAAAAAGCTGCGCCGGGCCGGTCTGGACTATGGCGATCTGACCCGGGTGACCCGGCACAAGGACTATGCCAGTTTCCTGGAGGCCATGGCGGGACGACGGATTCTTGTCTGCACCACCAAGGGCAGTCGCCCCCATTCGGAGCTGGACTACCAAGCCGATGATGTCTTGCTGTTTGGTCCGGAAAGTCGCGGCCTGCCGCTTGATATCATCAATGCCACGCCGCAGGATTTGCGCTTGCGGATCCCCATGACCGCCAGCAGCCGCAGTCTGAACCTGTCCAACGCGGTCGCCATTATCAGCTACGAGGCCTGGCGCCAACTGGGTTACCCCGGCGCGGTTTGATCCAGGCACTTTGATATAAGCACTTTGATGTTTGGCGGGCACTGGCAAAGACAGTTGCTATTGCCGCCAACGACAGCAACAGAAGGCTTATTAACATTGCCACCCATGAAAAAAGTCTTTATAGTCAGTCGCCTGCATTGACCTGAGTTCAATGGACAGACTTCGCCCGCCCTATTACCACACCCCAGTCTCAAAAGTCCTGTTTGCAGAGACGTTTGTCACCCGCCATGGTATTCATGGTGAGAGGCAGGTTGGGCAGTGACTTATGGTCGGCAATCCACACCAGGCGTGAAAATGAGTTCACGCCCCATCAAAAAACGGAGACACAAGGGAATGTTCAAGGAAAGAAATAAACTGTATCTGGCCTGCCTTATAGCAGCCAGTCTACTGGTTGGTTGCGGTGGTTCAGGAAGCAATAGCAATCAAAATCAAGTAGAAGAGACACCACCGCCGCCACCACCACCACCGCCACCACCACCGCCGCCGCCGCCGCCGCCAGTGAATGTCTCAGGTAAAGTCATTGATGGCTATGTTTCCGGCGCCACTGTTTGGCTGGATATTAACGGCAACGGCATTTTTGATGAATCGGAGCCCAAGACAGTTTCCGAGGCTGGCGGAAATTACCGCCTGGAACTGCCCGATGAGCTGAAGGATTGTGCCGTTTACAGCAACCTTTATGTTGATGTGCCCATGGGTGCCATGGATGAAGACACTGGCGAGGTGACCGAAGCCTATCAGATGATGTTCCCGGCCCGTCTGTCGCCCCTGTCTGACGAAGATATCTTCAACATATCGCCACTCACTACTGTGCTGGCGGACCTTATCAAGGCCGACTTGGCGAAGGACAAGCAAAATGGCTTATCCTGCGGTGAGCTTAAGAGCAGCGCACAGCTGAGAAGCGACATTCAAAGTAAACTGGATGATGCCATAGCCAATCTGGTGGCCCACTACAATATCGCCGCCGCAACCATCTTCGCCGACTTTATCGGCGCAGAAGACGAAGCCACCAAGCAATTGGCCCTGAGCATAGTCAAAGGCCTTAAGGCAAGCTATGCCTATAAGGACACTGTCAAGGCCAAATACCCCCAAGCCAGCTATATCCGGGTTGAATATTTCCAGGGCAGTGAATCAGACAATCAAAACGCCTATCCCGACGCCTGGTATCGCCAGACCGCGGTGTGGCTGCCAGATGGTTTTGAGAGTGAACTGGTGAAAATGGCCGACGATCTCAACCGGGAAATCAGACCTATTTATCTGCGCAAGGTGCAGGATAAGACCTGGGGCGATGGCACACTGAGTATCACCAAGGACATTGCCAGCCAGGGTGGTGATGACAGCCCTTACATTTGCTCAAGCAGCGAAGCGGTTTCTATCAGCCGCAATGGCGTGACCTACAAGCTGGATAACGGTTCCTCAGGTGGTCAGGCTGACAGCATCCAGGCCTGTGTCAATGATGGCCTGGTGCGGGATCCGCGCAGATACTTCTATGTGGATTATCTGGCACAAGGCGTCAGATATGACGCCAGATTTGACGTCAATGCTAACCAAAGTGACTATTATGCGCTGCCGACCTGGGTCCAACTCGAACAGCAGGAACCAATGGACTTCAGTGAATTGATTGCCCACTTCGAAACCCTGGAGTATGTCTTTGACGCCGAAGTGAATAACAGCAGATACGAATCCTGGCACAAGCGCTCCACCGATGATGCCCATGGCAACCGGGTGCAAATTGATAAGTATTCCACCGGCCAATGGGTCCGCCTGAGCTATCGCGATGACGGCACTTATTTTAAGGAATGCAGTCAGGACGGCAAAATCTGGGGCAGCTGCACCTAAGCCCGGACCGCAGGCCTTGCCACACAAAAGCGCCATATCACAAGGATATGGCGCTTACGCGATAACCAAGCGCCATTAAGCTCTTGCGCTCGCCAGGGCCCACACTGGTGACATTAGAGATAGATTTTCAGCCAAGCCAAAATCTTGTTGAATGCCGCTTCACGGTGAGGCTTGAGTCCATGATCCCCATCCCGGTAAATGACCAGTTCATGGGGGCGCCCTGCTTGTATCAGCCTATCAGCAAGCCTGCGGGATTGTGCCACATTCACCCGATCGTCCTTATCACCGTGGAGCAGTAAAACAGGCATGTTGTCAGGTAAATCCTGGTACCAGAACATCACTGAACGCTTTTCCAATTCTGCCTGGGTGTTGGTTTGATAGTTGGGGATCCGGTATTGATATACAGCTTCCATCTCGGGGCGTTCTTCATGGGTTTTGGTCAGATCTGACATACCGGCCCATACGATAATGGTCTTCAAATTCAGCTGCTGCCGGGCAGCCATATAAGTCATATGCCCGCCCCGACTGACCCCAAACATAGCGACTCGGGCAGGGTCAACTTCGGGTAAGCGCCGCCCCAGTTCAACCAGCTTAATCACATCATTGAGATCCTTGCCGCCAAACTCATCCTGCTGCCTATATTGACTGGCGAGCACAATATACCCGGCATCGGCAAATCGGCTTTGGGTTTCAAGAAATCCAAATAAACTCAATGAACCAAATTTGCCATTCCCACCCCGATTAAAGATCAGCAAAGGTTTTTTTACATCACCATTCCCATCCTTTCTGGCAAGGTAGTATCCCTCTACCTCAACCTCATCGACCAGATAGCGAATATTAAAACAGTCATATGTTTGTTTGACCTCCTGATAGCGCTCCTCACTGAATCTATTTTTAATTTTTCGCTCAAACAGCAGCTTTGCAAAGAAACCATCACCTTTTCCCATGCGGGTGAGCACATCCACGGTGGAAAACGCAACAAATCCATCATAAGTCTGCCTGTCATTTGCGAAACAAGAGGTCTTTGATACTAAATCAGGCTCGCTGGCGAGAGCAGCAGCAGGGAACACCAGGCCCCAGATAAAAAACAGATTAATTGCGCAAAATTTTGTTAAGAATTGCATCTCTAGTCTCCTCAAATTAAGTTGGAGCTAGAATAACGAGCGGGTTCAGGGTAAGGTGAAATATTCGATTAACCTGCCCTATTTCCCGTTAAACGGACCTGAAGCCTCGATGAATAGAAACACAAGTACCCTAAAAAACGGCTTCAAGGCAGGACAAGGGGCGCGACTGATACTGGCTCATGGCTGCTTTTTATTGCTGCTCACCGCCATTACCTTCCTGTTTTCATCACGCCTGAAACCCGATATTGCGGGACTTCCAGCCGATTATCTGGGCACTCACTTTTTTCAGCATCTGCTACCCAATCTGATCTTGTTCTATCTGTTTTATTCATTTCTGGCAAAGGTGGCTTTAACGCATTCGGTAAAATTTTTTCTCGTCGGTTCCTTGTTTTGCATAGGAATATCAACCTACCTGGATGTGCAATTAGATCTCATACTGATCGATAACCAGCTCCCCGATACTTACAGAACCCTGGTTAATTACCTGATCATGTCCAACCTCATTGCCAACTGTTTTTTCAGCCTTTGTGCCACTTTTTTTAGATTCACAATAGATTGGTTTGACAACAAAAATATTGAGAAAGCCCTGAAATTATCCGTTCTGGAAGCCGAATTAGCGCTGCTAAAAAGTCAAACCAACCCACACTTTTTGTTCAATACCTTAAATTCACTCTACTCAAGTGCTTATCAGGAAGGCGCAATGACCACGGCTAAAGGTATCAACTATCTTGCCGAGCAATTGAGATACCTGCTCTATTTAAACCTGGACGATCCCATTCTTCTCAGCCGTGAAATTACCTTTATTGAACAATATATCGCCCTGCAACAGCTTAGATTTGGTGACAGTTTGAATATCAATTTCTCCGTCCACGGAGCAAACCATGATGTCAGGGTATACCCCATGCTGTTAATGCCTCTGGTAGAAAATGCGGTAAAGCATGGTTATGGCCCTAAAAGTGATGCCGACATTGTCATTTCTATTGTCTGCAAAGAAAATAAAATCACGGTTACAACAGCCAACCCAATCAATACCTCCACCTTGGCATCAAATAAAAGTGGCGGATTGGGACTGGCTAATGTCAAAGACAGATTGAGTTATCTCTACCCCCAGTGCCATAAATTTGTGGTAACCGTCGAAGACAATATTTTTAATACTTATATGGAGCTGAATAGTAATGAAGCTTGTCATAGTTGATGATGAGCAGCCGGCAATTTCGCTGTTATTGTCATATTGCAGCAAGATCCCTCAGTTGGAAGTCTGCGCGACCTTCGAAGATCCCTTGCTGGCCATGCAATACATGAATTCCCATGATGTCGATGTCTTGATTTCAGATATCGACATGCCGGGACTGAATGGTATAGAGCTGTGTAAAAGCTTGGTTCGTCCCATCAAAACCATTTTTGTCACTGCCCATGATGATTTTGCGGTTGAAGGCTTTGGTCTGAGTGCCATTGATTATCTATTAAAGCCTGTGGCTTTCCCCCGATTTCTTCAGGCTATAAACAAGATAAGTCTTAACGGAACCGCCATCACTGGCCCAAGTAAAGACTATATGTTCATCAAGATCGATGGCATAAAGAAACGGGTAGATATCCAAGAGATTCTCTTTATTGAAGCTCAAGGGGATTATCTGAAAATCAAGTTGAAAGACAAACATTACCTGATACTGCAAACCATGAGTGAAATCGATAAGCAGCTACAAGGGTTTGACTTTATTAGGATTCACCGCTCTTACATAGTGAACTTAGCCTATGTTGATCTCATAGATAAGGATTACCTGGTGATTGGGGACTGCGAGCTGACCATAGGTAAAACCTATCGAAATGCATTACATGCCAGGCTCAACTGAGCCGGCATCTGTCAACTATTGCTCCCCAGTTGCCATGACAAAGAAAAACAACCATCTCAAGTCATAGGCCAGCTTGACTCAGCCCCGTCACATCAGTGGCTGTTACTGGGTTTTTCCCCTGGCACCTTGAATTCAGGGCCGCTCAGGCTGCAGCGAAATCCCGCGGTAAAACCGGTACTGCTCGGCGTCGTCGTCGAGGAATTGGGATTGTTGCAGCCATTGCCAGCCCTGGCCCTTGGGTTCAAACAAGAGTTGGATCAGCGCCGGTCTGTCGTCCAGCTTGCCCTCTCCCAGCAACGAGTAACCATCTCCACGGCGATAGAGGCTGAAGCGCTGGCGTTTGTCCTCGCCGACGCCATCGTAATAGGTCAGCCAGATCTGTTCTTCCTGCTGCAACCTGAACCACCAGGTTTCACTGAAGCTGTGACGGGCCGCTTCGCTGACCGAAATCACCAACTGGCGACCATCGGCGGAGCAAAGTACCTCTGTGCTAACTGTCTTTGGGGTTTCCTGGGCTTGGGCGGAGGGCCCCTGCCAGTGACCGGCAAGGGTGCGACAGAAGTCGCCAAAGGAAGCTGGCGCCGCCAGCAGCGGCGCACAGCCGAACAATAGCAGGGCGCTAAAAGAGTTCGATATCGTCTTTACGGTAAAGGTGTTCATCCCGATAGAGTGCCAAGGCTTCATGAAGTGGAGTGCCCTGCAGCACAAGATCGAACATTTTTCTTTCACATTCAAGAGAGTATGTAGTTTTTATCTGCTGCTGTATTTTTTCCCAGGCCTCAACCCTGAGCCTTTGTTCTTCATCGCAGAGCAGTTCCTCCGTCAGTGCCAGCCCGGTCACCACGTGTTGCAGCCGCTGTGACAGGCGGTCATAAAACTGGAAGGCCACCACTCCCTTATCGATTTCGGTTTCCAGGGAGATGCCATGGCGGATAATGTCAGTCGGAGTGTCCGGCTGCTGTGCCAAATGCAGGTTAACCTGGCGTAAGTGGGAGGCCATATCGGTAAACTGCTGTCCCAGACCGGTAACATTGTAGTCACCGTCGGTCAGGGTCAGTTCTATTTGGGCCATGGAAAGCAACAGCAACTTGACCGTCTCCTGCACATGCACCCAGTTGGCCTGACCCAGCAGTGCCCGCTCCAACATATCCACCGACATTCCTTCTTCCATGTTGCTCTGATCTGCCATTGTCATAGCCCGTCCTTTCAGCTCTTGCGGCGACTGCGCCAAACCTGGAATAAAGTGTAGAACAGATCCCCACAGCCAGCAGTCGATAAAGAAAAAGGCCTGCAATTGCAGGCCTTTGGCTGATGACTAAGCTTGGGCTCAGTTGCCGAAACCCACATCCTGGATATTGACCTTGATGACCTCACCGTACTTGGCCGCAATCGGTGCTATTTCAGCGGCATTGCCGATCAGCACAAATTGCAGATTTTCACGGGGGAAATAGCTCGCCACCAGACGCTGAGCCTCGGCCAGTGTCAGACCATCAACCCGCTGCTGGAATTCATTGATGAAGCTGTCATCAAAGCCGTAGAGGTACATGTCCGACAGCAGACCCGCCAGCTGCCCCGCGGTCTCGAACTTGGGCGGGAACTGGCCTTTGACATAGGCCTTGGCCGAATCCAGGGTTGCCTTGTCTATTCCCTGCTCCCACAGTCTGGCGTAAGTCTTGAGCGCCAGATCTATGGCCTGCTCAGTGGTCGCCATCTTGGTAAAGGTGCTGATCTGGAACACACCGGCGCTGCTGTAGGGCACAAAGCCAGAGTGGGCGCCATAGGTCAGACCGGCATTGACCCTGAGCTCGTCATTGAGCCAAGAGGTAAAGCGGCCACCGAGTATGGTGTTGACCACGCTCAGCCCCACATAGTCGGGGTTGTCGCGGCTGATCCCCAGACTGCCGATAAGGAAGGTAGTCTCTATGGCATCGCCCTTGTCCACCAGCAGCACCCGGCTCTTGTCGAGCTTGGGCAGTCCTGCCTTGAGGTCCGGCTGTTTGAGGCCTTCCACCTTGTGCCAACCGCCAAACAGAGCTTGGAGTCGCTGCTTCATGGAGGCAGGGTCAAAGTCACCAACCACGCTGATGGCCGTGTTACCCGGCAGGTAATAGTTGGCATGGAATGCCCGCAGTGCGTCCGCGTTGAGGGTGGCCAGGGATTCCCGGGTGCCCGAACCGGCGTTACCGTAGGGATGCTGGCCAAATACCAATTTGTCGAAGTAACGGCCAATCACGGCGCGGGGGCTTTCCTTGGCCTGGCTCAGACCGGCAATCTCCCGCTGCTGCAGCTTGGCAAACTCATCGCTATTGAAGTCGGGGCGCATCAGCACGTTGGCAAATAGCGGCAGCATTACCTCTGTGTCCTTGGCCATGAAATCCGCCGCCAGTACACTGCCTTCCTTGCCGGCATCGGCACTTAAGCTGGCGCCGAGGAAATCCACCGTCTGCTCCAACTCGGACTTTGAGCGGCCCGCGGCACCCAAAAGCAATCCCTGGGCCGTCATGGACGCTATGCCCGCGGTACTGTCATTGACACTGCCGGCACGGACCACGGCGTTGACAGTGATCAGCGGCACTTCCTTTTGAGGCATCAGGAACAGGGTCAGACCGTTGTCCAGTGTCAGTCTTTCGTAAGCGGGCACCACGAAGCCCTTGGCCGGGCTGTTATTTTGAGTGGCGACGCCAGTGCCTTGGGTCATGGCACAGGCACCCAGGGTCATCACAGTCGCCATCGCCACCACGAGTTTTAACTTGCTCAACTTCATTTATCTGTCTCCTCGGTGGCATCCAAAATGGCAACGGTACGATTGGCGCGCTTCAGATAGGTCTGCACCACACGTTGAATGTCGGCCGTGGTCACCTTGTTGTAGGCATCAGGAGCACTGAACAACTTGTCGAAGCTGCCAAAGAACAGTTCATAGGTGCCCAGGGTATTGGCCTTGCCATCTATGGTTTCCATGGTGCGATAAAAATCCATCAACTTGATGTTTTTGGCTTTTTCCAACTCTTCCTGAGTCACACCTTCGGCGGCAATTTTGTTGGTCTCGGCAATCAGCGCCTTTTCCAGCTGGTCGGCACTGACACCCGGCGCCGCGACACCCATGAGGTAATACAGATTGGGGTCAAAGGACATGGGGAAATAGGTGTCCACTTCCAGCGCCAGCTCTTTATCCACCAAAGCCTGGTACAGGCGCGAACTGTTGCCCTGGCTCAAAATCGAGGCCAGCAGATCCAACGCGTAGTAGTCTTCATGGCGGGTAGCCGGTACATGGTAAGCCATCATCACATTGGGGCTGGTCACAGAGGCCTTCTGCACATAGACCCTACGCTCACCCTTTTGCTCGGGCTCCACCGTCTTGATATCTCGGGGTGGGGCCTGGGCCGGGATCGGTGCGAAATACTTGTCGGCCAGGGCCTTAACTTCGGCCAGCTTGACGTCACCGGCCACCACCACCACGGCATTGTTGGGGGCATAATAGGTCTTGTGATATTGCACCAGGTCGTCCAGGGTCCAGGCGGCAATATCCGACTCATGGCCTATGACGGGCCAGCTGTAGGGGTGGGCACGGAAGGCGGCACCTTTCAGCTCTTCCATCAGGGTGCGCCAGTTGGAGTTTTCCAGTCCCGTGGTACGTTCGGACGCCACCACACCGCGCTCGCTCTCAACCATCTTGGCGTTGATATCCAGATTGGCAATGCGATCGGCTTCGAGATCGAAAATGGTTTCCAGGGCCGAGCTGGGGAACCAGTCGGTATAAACAGTAGTGTTTTCCGTGGTGTAGGCGTTGTTGGCGCCACCGGCCGCTTCCATGGTGCGGTCGAACATCTTCGGACCGTACTTTTTGGCACCGTTGAACATCATGTGCTCAAAAAAGTGGGAGATCCCAGTGATCCCCGGAGCCTCGTTGCGGGAACCCACCTTCCAGAACAGATACATGTTGGCATTGGGTATGGAGGAGTCCTCCAATACCATGATTTTCATACCGTTATTCAGGGTAAATTCCTGGATATCGGCAACAGTGGTGGCCTGGCTCTGTCCCTGGACTGTCATCAGCCCCATGGCAAGCACCAGGGCTGACAGTGTGCGCTTCATTGGCATCCTGCTCCTTGGCGAATAGTTATCAAATAGTTAAACACGTTATTAGACGCAATCCCCGCCGGCAACACAAGCCGGACAGGGAGCGAATTTGTAACCTCAGGTTATACCGGCGAAAAGCCGGTAATCAGGGCAATAATTACAGCGTATTCAGGGCCTTCAGAGCCACCGAGGTCATGGCTTCGACGCTGTTTTCACCAACTTGTTCTTGCCCAATACAAACGCGAGCACCGGGCGCATGGGGAATATTGGTATCTGAAGGCCCTAAGCTACACTCCTGTGGGCCTGTTGTTAATCCGGCAGTCGGAAAAACACCACATCCTTGTCCACCAGCTCCAGTTGCCAACCCAGTTCCGCCGCCAGCCAGGCGAAGGTTTCATCGGAATAAAAATTGATATGGGTGGGGTCATTCTTGTAATGCCAGCGGCCAAAGGCCTCGGCATTCAATACCCGCTTGGTCATGATAGCCAACAGACCGCCTGGTTTAAGCAATTGCTGCAATTGACGCATCAGGCATGCCGCATCGGCCACATGCTCTATCACTTCGGTCAGAGTCACGCAGTCGTAGCGCCTGTCGAGCGCCGCTTTATCGGGATAATAATAGAGATCGTAGTTGGCGAACTGAAAACCTTGCTCGGAGGCCATCTTCGAAAGTAAAGCGCCGGCGCCACAACCGAAATCCAATCCTTCTGCGTCAGCGGGCAAACGCGCCAGTACCGGTATCAGGGTACGGGAAAGGAAGCTGCGGTAACCCGGGGTATCGGCACCATTATCGTGTTTGTCGTACTCGGCCTTTTCCTCAGTCGCCGATAAATAGAAGGGTTCAGGCACCTGTACCAGGGCGCATTCACGGCAGCGAAAATAGGGGCGACGCCTGTCCTCTGCGAACAGGTATAAGGATCTTCCACCACAAAGGGCACAGGAAAAGATACTCATGGCTTGGGCTTCTTAGGCTCCAGCTTAGGGCTCTTAGGCTTCTGCTCAACTATTTTGCGCTCCTGCTTGGCAGCATCCTGAGCTTGTTTGAGGTACTTATGCTCCCTGAGTTCCCGTTCGCTGAATTGCTGCGCCGCCTTTTGGCGCTGGCTGTCTTCCCAGTCACCATGCTGTTGCCGCTCAAGCAACTTTTGCTCGCGGGCCTCGGTGGCGGCCGCGGCGGCCTTGGCCTTCTGCAACTGCTCGGCCTCGGTCACCAGCTGCTGTTCATGGGCCTTTTCCGCCTTCATGACCAACCTGGGTTTAGTGTCGTCAGCCGCAAACGTCGCAGTGGCTGCACAAGCGAGCATCAATACCAGAGTGAATAGGAATTTCATGGTGTTCCCTCCGTTGGAGACAGGGGTTTATTGTCACCGCCCCTGGCTTTTTAGGCAACCTCAGCCACAGAGGACTCGGTCCAGTTAGCTCTCCCGGTAGCGGGCCCGTACCTGCGCCGGCATGGCCGCCAGGCGCTTGGTCACCATGGCGGTTTGCGCGGCGAGCAAAGGCGCCACATCCAGCCCGGGGTGCAGGCATTGCAGACCATGGGCCACAGCTTCCAGGGTCGACAGGCTATCACTGCGACCGGCCTTGCGGATCCTGTAGTCGGAACCGATTTGCGGCTGGAAACTCAGCCTCGGCAAGCCATGGAGCCAGGGATTGAGATGGTACATCTTCAATGCCTTGCGCCAGGTGGCATCGATAAGCAGCAGCAAAGGTCTGCCGCCCGATTGTCCGGCACCCGCAGAGCATGGTGCGATGTCAGGCTCGGAAGTCTCATCTTGCGGGTACACCAGATACAGGGGGCCGGCGCGGGCAGTAAGTTCGGCCTGCACATCAACAAAATCCGTCTTGGATTCGCCGCAGAGGATCCGGGTTTGCGGCAACACCAGGGGCAACAAACGGGCAGTGTTTTTGGCATGGGACGCCTCATCCGGATGCTGCAACACCCAGATATCCACATCACAACCCATTGGGCTGATGGCGGCACAGAGACAGACCGCCAGCGGATAACCACACTTGGGACAATATTCCCGGGACAAGGCCGTATTCCAATCTTGAACTTTGTAACCAAAGTTTAACCCAGCCTGGCTACCAATTGCCAAGACTGGCGGAGCTGCTATAGTGGCCGCGCGACAAGGATGTGCAAGTTACTGAATGGTTGACGGTAATGAATTTCTTGCGCAGCTATGCAAATTAACAAGGAAAGTAACATGACAAATAAACAAATCCCTCTTGCCCTGGCAATGATGCTGGCATCTGGCCTGTCTTACGCAGCCGCAGATGTGCCCTTCCAACATGAAGCGTCTGTGAGTTATGGCTCCAATACCGACGACTTCGGCGATGGCAGCTGGAATCTGGGCTACAGGTTCTACGCTTCTCCGGTCTCCCAGGAACAGCAACCCTACGCCCTCAGCGGCTTTTTGGCCCAGACCTCCAATCTTGGTGCCGGCTACACCACCGTAGACGATGCCGATCTTGATGCCTATCATCTCGATGGTCAGTACGTGTTCAGCAACAAGTGGTTCCTACTGGCTGGTTACGACAAAGTTGAATTCGGCTCTGATTTCGCCAGCTTTGACAGCCATGTCTACAGCTTCGGCGGGGGCTACTATTTCAACGACCATTCGGCGGCTTTCGCTTCATACAGCCGCCAGGAAAGCGACTCAAACTGGCCAGGTTCAGATTTCAGTGTTGATCATTATGCTCTGGGAGTGCGTAGCTATATCAAAATGCAAAGCACCGCCGGTGTGGACTTGCAGATGAACGTGACCCATAGCCGCATGGATGGCGACTCCAACAGCGCACTCAATTTGAACGCTGATTGGTACCTTACCCGCGCTTGGTCCATCGGTGGCCATTACAGCATAGACGAGGATGGTGATGATGCTTACGGACTGCAAACCGCCTACTGGTTGCGTTTGAGCGACAACATATCCCTGACCTTTGCCTTGGCCAAGACGATTGAACCCGATAGCGACGGCATGTTTGCCAACATAGGCCTCAACGGTCGTTTCTAATTTGGTTTAACGAAACCGATTGCATCAACCCAGAAGCCAGCTTCTGGGCTGACTTTATTCTCAGTCGCTGAGCGGCTCCCTGTGCCAGTGGCTGAGATGTTTCATTCCCATCACCCCCAGCAGTAAAAATGCCATGGCCCCCATGGGCAACCCCAGCGCCAACGGCGCCGGCATTGGTGTCACCTGCACCAGGGCCGCAATCACCGAAGCCCCACTCATCTGGATAAAACCCAACATGGCCGTGGCCGTGCCGGCCCGCTCACCAAAGGGAGCCAGTGCCATACTGGTGGCAGGTCCAAGCAAAAGAGCAAATCCTACACACAGCAACATCATGGGCAGCATAAAAGCAAATGAGGCCGCCAAGGGACCGGACCAGACAGGCAACTGCAACACCAGTTCCAGCAGCGCCGCCAGGGTCATCAGCCACAGGGCGACAATGACCGTTGGCCTGTTGCCCAGACGTTTGGTCACTACCGGCGCCGCAAAGCAGGCTATGACGTTGACCAGGGCATTGAGACCAAACAGCCCGGAGAAGGTCAGTTCGGATACCCCCAGTTTGCCAATCAGCCATACCGGCGAATAGGACACATAGCTGAGAATAGCCGCCATGGCCGCCATGCAGGTCAGGGCGTAAAACATGAAGTGACTGTTGGCCAATACCGGCTTGTACCTGGCCCAACTGTAGAGTCGCCCCTGACTGTCGGTGTAGGCCGGACGGGTTTCAGGTAGGCGATATCCCACCACCAGCAGCATCAACAGGCCATAGAGCGCCATAAAAGCGAAGGTGGAGCGCCAGCCAAATTGCAGTGCCAACAGGCCACCCAGGGTAGGGGCCAGGGCCGGTACCACACAGATGGCGCCATTGAGATAACTGTAAATGCGCGCACCTTCGGCAGGACTGAAGCGGTCGCGCACCGCACTGAAGGCCACTATCGAAGTAGAGCAGGCCGCCAGGCCCTGAAGCAGGCGGGCCAATTGCAACCATTCAAACTCAAGGGCTGCCGCCGCCAACAAGCTGCTCGCCACGTACAGCAAGATGCCGAACAGGGCCACAGGCCTGCGACCAAAACGATCCGCCAGCGGACCTATGAGTATTTGTCCCACGCCCATGGCGAACAAAAACAGTACCAGGGTGGATTGCACTGCACCGGAGCTGACACTGAAGTCCCGCGCCATGGCAGGTATGGAGGGCAGATAAATATCTATGGCCAGGGGGCTCAGCAGCACCAGGGACATCAAAATAGGCAGCAACTTGACAGGCATTTTCCAACTACAATCCGCGACAATATTGGCCCATGTTACCCGCACCCATGGTATGAATAGAAATGGTATATAATCCAAAGCAAATTTCCATATAGGAATATCTCATGCATTTGGATAAGTTGGCGCGCTTGGATCTCAACCTCTTGGTGATCTTACAGGTGCTGTTGGAAGAGCAAAGCGTGACCCGGGCCGCCGCCAGGCTCAATGTCAGCCAGTCGGCACTGAGCAAGAGCCTGAGTCGACTCAGGGAAACCCTGGGTGATCCCTTGTTTTCCCGCACCGCCCACGGCCTCAAGCCCTCGGCCCATGCGCTGATGCTGGGACAAAAATTGCCGCGCCTGTTACAGGAGGTGTACCAATTGACCCTGCCGCCCGGCTTTGACCCAGCAAGCAGCAATCGCAGCTTCAGCTTTGCCATGGTAGAAAGTGCCTATGAAACCCTGATCCCGGGGTTTATTGGTCCGCTGCTGGCCCAGGCGCCGAACCTGCGCATCAACTCCTATATGTGGAGCGAGAAGTCCATCAGCGACCTGCAACTGGGGCAAATTGACTTTGGCATAGATGGAATCGATCTTCAGCCCCAGTCCAATTTCCATATCGACAACTTACCCGAGGGCATCTGTCACCAAACCTTGTTTACCGACAGCCAGGTTTGTCTGGTGCGTCAGGGACATCCGCTGCTGGCACTGCATCAGGCCGGTGCATGGAATATAGACGCCTATCTGGGGGTGCAGCATGTGCAGGTTCGCTGTGAGGGCAGCGACTGGTGGGCACTGGATTATCACCTGGCGGAGATGGGCCGGCAGCGCAGCCTGTGCACCACGGTACCGGACTTTTACGGCGCGGCCAGCGTTTGCGCCCATACGGATCTGGTCTTTACCCTGCCCGAAAGCTTTGCCCGCCATGCCATTAAGCTGTATCCGCTGGTGATATTACCGCTGCCATTCGACTTTATCCCCCTCGCCTATGTGCTGCTGTGGCACCAGCGCAACAATGCCGATCCCGGCCATCAATGGATCCGCGACATTATCTGCCAAAGCGTCAGCGGAGCCTTCGGTCAGCTGGCAACGCCCACTGCCGGATTAAATTCAGATTAACCATAATTCACGTGATCAGCGGCCCAAAGGGGTGCAGACTGAAGCCTCAGTTCAATACAGGAAAACGCCATGATCTACAGCCAGTTCCAAGCCCATCAACCCTTTGACAACCGCTTTGCCGGTGCTCGCGGTCTGTTGATGTTTGCCGCAGGCATTGCGGTACTGGCGCTGGGATTGATCCTCTTGCCCTTGCTGTTTCTTGCTGCGGCTATCAGCACCCTGGTGCTGGCCACCTTCGGCAGACAATGGCTGAAAGGTAAATTGGCAGCCAGACAAGCAAGCCATGATGGCAGCGCATTCGGGCGTTTTCGATTTGACGACAGTTTCCAACCCAGGCCCCATCAGGGCCGCACCTTTGACCATGACCCGGCTGACTGAGCCTCGATGAGCGCTGTCGTCCCCAGCGCTCAATGACAACAGCAGCACTTGGCCCTCTCCAGGGCCTTTTTTTTTGCCCAAAGCAAAACGGGGCCAAATGGCCCCGTTACCGAGTCGGGTGTGACATCAGCCGGCCTGTTGCTGCCGTTGCACCATGTATAAACGATACAGGGCAACGTTAACGAACAGGCCGATAAAGGCAAACAGGGTTTCCACCAGGATTTGCAACGGCAGGCCCACCAACTGGGCGGCCTGGGCCAGAGTGCCCCCCACAAGTGACAGCGGGATATAGAGCAGCAGTAACACCATGGTTCTGAA
Source organism: Shewanella cyperi (assembly GCF_017354985.1). Lineage (NCBI taxonomy): Bacteria > Pseudomonadati > Pseudomonadota > Gammaproteobacteria > Alteromonadales > Shewanellaceae > Shewanella > Shewanella cyperi. The sequence continues at coordinate 3,943,833 of NZ_CP071501.1, forward strand.
GGCGATGGGGCCACTGAACACGAAGCTGCTCTTGATGGCCTCAAGCGGTGTAATGTGCTCCACCACAACCATAAAATTCACATAGGCCAAACGGGCAAACAGGTAGAAGCTGATGGACAGGCCAATGATCCAGAAGGGACCAAAGGCCGCAAACAGCATCACAGGCGCCACAATTGCCATGCCTGAAAACACGGCGGCCAGCAGCAGGGGCGGCACAAAGGGCAAGCTGGCCTTCAATACGGCACCGCTGCTGAGTTCATGGCCATCGGAGCGCAATTGCAGGAATAGCGTCAGGGCAGCAATCAAGATAGAAAAAATGACCAGCAGCACCATCACGGCGATAAAGTGGGGCGCGCCGAACTTGGGATCAGTGGCGTCGGCTATGGCCAGTTCATGGCCAAGCCAGGCCTGGATACCCACCTGCAGCAACAACAGCGGCATGGTCAGAACGGCCAATTGGCCCAGATGATTGCGGAAAAAATAATAGGCTTCACTCAAAATGGCAGAAAGTGACATGTGCGTTCCAATGACTGATGAACAAGAAATCCGGCGCCGAGCCTGTAACGGTCGATGCAGGCAGTGACCCAATGTTATAGTGGCCCTAAGAATACCCAATATCAGGCCCCGATGCACAGCACTAATGCTGTGACCGGGCGCAAAAGCGCTGCAAAAATCGCCTTGATTTGGCAATTGCAGTGGCCAGAGATCCAGGAGAGCCGAGCATGATAGCCGTATTGAAAAATCTGCTTAACGCCAAATGGCAACAGGCCGGGCAACCGGAAGAGGACATTGGGTTGGCCGCGGCCGTCATGTTGGTGGAAGTGGTGCTGGCCGATGACGAGTTGTCGCAGACCGAGTCCCGGCTCTTGCCCGAGTTACTGATGGAACTGCTGGAGATAAATGAAACAGCAGCCAACCAACTGATAGTGGACGCCAAGTTGCATCACCAGAACGCCACCTCGTTATTTGAATTTACCGATAAGCTCAACCACAGGTTCGATCTGCAGCAGAAACAGGCCCTGCTGCTGGCCATGTGGCGCCTGGCGTTCGCCGATGGAAAACTGTGCCGTTATGAAGAACAAATCATCCGTAAAAGCGCCGATTTGCTCCACCTCAGGCACAGTGAAGTGATTCAGCTGCGTAACAGCGTGCTGGCCGAAACCGGCGAATAGCACTTCTGCTTCTTTTTTCAGGGCATGGGAGCCTGGCCAGCCTCAGCCGGCCGCTCATGCCATCCAAAACCTCAATGACCGCGGCCGAATTTCAGCACAAAACGGCTGGTTTTGCCGCGAACCGAAGGATCGAACACGGACAGGGTCAAGGGATCGTCCGGATTCTCCAACACATCAGTGCTGTCCAGCAGTTTGAAACCCGCCTGTTCCATGCGACGGATCACCTCACTGCGATCAATGCGATGCAGCTTTTCCGCGCTGCTGACATCGGCACCGGGCACTGTGGCATGGTCTATGATGGCCACATAACCATCGGCCTTGAGAGCCCGGTAGAACAGGGCAGTGAGGCGATCCACGTCTATGGCCGGCCAGCTGTCATCATGAAAATAGGTGTCATGGAAGCCAAGCACGAAGAAAATACGATCGAAGCTGGCATCGGCAAAGCTCAGGTCGTTGGCCTCGGCGATCAGCGACTCCACATTCGGCAAACGCTCGCTGTAGCTGCGACGTTTCAGGTCTTCGGCGGCAAAGGGCAGATAAGCCTGGTTATTGTGGGCAACAACTTTGCCCTTGGGCCCCACAGTCCGGGCCAGCAATTCGGTGTAGTAACCGCCACCGGAAAACAAATCCAATATCTGTTGTCCCGGCTGCACCTCGAAAAAGTGCAATATTTCCTGTGGATGCCGGTTTGCATCCCTTACCCTGTCTGTAGCCGGCCGTTCGCTGGCACTGATGGCAGAAGCGATAGCATCAGCATTTTCTGCTGCCTGGGCCTGCATCAGCAGCAGGTTGGTCAGCACACAAACTCCCAACAACCACTTGTGTTTCATATTTGCCTCAATAGTAAACTTTTAGATCTAATTAAGTAAACAAACAGTAACCTAACCGTTTTTGCATTGTAAGTTTTTGCATTTATTGGGAATAAATGTAAGAAAATGTTTGTCGTCGGTCACACTTTGCTGCTAGCTCTATCAGGGAAGAGTTAATTAAGGAAGGGGAACACCATGAACAATATGCTGGTACAAAAAACTTCCATCACAGCGATGGGCGCGTTAATTACCCTGGCGCTGTTTGCCTGTATGGCGCGGTTGATTTATCAACCGCCCATGGCGCCGCCAACTACTGTAACGACACCAACGATAGAAATCACCCAGACCATAGTTGAGCTCCCGCCCAAAACCAACCGCGAGTTGCCAAAGCCACCGGAGATGATCAGCCCCCCCAGAGTGACCACGCCTGTAGCAGGCGCGCCAAATGGGACAATTGAAACTCCAACAATTACCGAGTTGCCGCAACCACCCGTAATTGACAATGGTCCCGGCGGCACCTCGGATTACGAGGTGATGCCCGTGGTACAAATTGAGCCCCAGTACCCGATAGATGCGGCCCAGAATGGCATCGAAGGTTATGTGATTGTACGCTTTGATGTCCAGGCCAACGGCGCCGTGACCAATGTACAGGTGGCGGACGCCAATCCCCGCCGCATCTTCGACAAGTCGGCCCTGGCTGCGGTAAAAAAGTGGAAGTACAAGCCGAGATTAGAAGCCGGCAAGGCGGTCGCGGCCCCCAATCAGCAGGTGCGTTTGGACTTCACCCTCGACAGGAAAAACTGAAGCAAAAGGGGCACAGGTGTCACCTGTGCCCTTCCTTATCAGCCCTGACTGGCGGGGATCTTGGCCAGGTGGGACTTTTGCCACCAGAGTATCGGCGCCACTATGGCCACCAGCATCAGGGCATAGGCCATGCGCTCACCCAGAGCCGCCGCCATACCAATACAGAACAGCAGTCCCAGAATTATCCAAGGACGACATTCCCGCCCCAGCAGGCGCCAGGCCGCCAACATCGACAGCAGATAGATGATGACGAACACGCCGTTGCTCCAGGCAATAAGATGCTCCAACTCCTGACCAAACAGGAAACACAGGCTGAGTACAAAAGCCATCAACCCCAGGATCCCGGTCAGCGCCCGCACCGGCACCCCATGGCTGTTAAGCTTGCCGAACCAGCGCGGCGTAATGCCCTCACGACTGAAGCTCCACAGCAGGCGAGCGGCACTGCCGGAATAGACGTTTACCGTCGCCAGGCCAGAGGCAATGCCCAAGATACCGATAATTTTGGCGCCACCACCACCCAGCAGGGTATCAAACACTCCCATCATGGCCACGGGGGCCTCGCTTGGCACCAGCATCAACAGGGCGGTGCAGACCACGTAGATCAGCCCCACCAGCACTGTGCCCAACATCATCGCCGGGATCATATCCTTTTGTGGCTCGCGAAAGTCGTTGGCCAGATGGGTCATGGCCTCAACTCCGAGAAAGCTCCAGAAGGCAATGCCGGCCGCCGCCATAACGGGGGACGTCGCCAGGCTCAACTCGGGCAAGGTCAGTTCAACCTGGCCACCTTGCACCCCGAAGGCCGACAACAGCGCCAACACCACTGTCACTATCCCCAGGGTCAGACCAAATTGGGCCTTGGCCGACAGGTGCAAACCCTTGAGGTTGGCGAGCCACAAACCGAAGATCACCAGCAACTGCGCCAGTAACAGGCCCCAACCCGCCAGGGGGATCAAGGCGGTCACAAATTGGAAGGTCATCAGGATCGCGGCCGGCGCTCCCATGGGCACCACCAGCAAAAAGATCAGCCCTATGGTTCGTCCCAGGGTACGGCCAAAGGCTTTTTCCACGAAGAAGGCCGGTCCCGCCGCATGGGGAAAACGACTCGCCAGGCGTCCGAACACCAAGGTAACGGGAATGATGGCCAGGGTCAGCAGGATCCAGGCCAACAGGGCACCGCTGCCCGCCAGCTCCAATGTCATCTGCGGTAAGATAAACACCCCTGTGCCCAGCAAAGTGGTGGCCATCAGGCCCGCGCCCTGCCAACGTCCTATAGTTCCGCTAATCTGTTCCATCTGCTAAATTACCCCGGCTCTGAATGGCAAAAGTATAGTCCCAAGGCCTCCGCCAATCTGCCGCCCTTTTCCGCCAGAGTCACACACAATACCGACAATTTGCCGGTTTTCAGCTAAAATGCCGGCAAAATGCCGGTGTGCTGTAAATCAACGGAGTTCAAGTTGGACAAATTCGATCAAGCCATCATCAATGCCCTGCGCCAGGATGCCCGCCAGAGCGTGTCTGCCATCGCAGAGCAGGTCAATCTGTCCCGCAGCGCCGTGGCCGAGCGGATCAAGAAGCTGGAGCAAAGCGGCGTTATCCGCGGTTATCAGGTACTGCTGAGCGAATCCCAAAAGGAAGGGGTGTCGGCCTATTTCGAGATCCAGCACAAATGCCCCCGCTGTGCCGATGTGGTGCATGTGTTTCAGGCCATCCCCGAGGTGATCACCTGCCGCGGTATCTCAGGTGACATGGATTTGCTGGTCTATGTCCACGCCCCCTCGATGCGCCGTTTGCACGAGATCCGCGAATACATAGACACCCACATAGACATAGTGAAAATCAAGACCCATGTGGTCATGAGCGAGTGGATTAACAACCAGGGTTGAAGCGGCTCGCATTTTTACGCTGGCAGAGATATCTGACTGAAAAGATTAAGGGTACACTGGATAGCAAACCCTTGCCGGAGCCCAGCCCATGCAGCCTGACAGTCACAGCCTCGCCGATCTGAACCTGCTCTGGGGATCGCTGATCCTCGAAGAACTGGCCCGTCTTGGCGTGCAACACCTGTGTATGGCGCCCGGTTCCCGCTCCACACCTCTGACCCTGGCAGCCGCCGCCCAGGATAAAATGCAGCGCCACCTGCACTTCGATGAGCGCGGTCTGGGCTTTTTAGCCCTGGGACTGGCCAAGGCCAGTGCCGCCCCCGTAGCCATAATCACCACCTCGGGCACCGCTGTTGCCAACCTCTATCCGGCAGTTATCGAAGCCGCATTAACCGGCGTCCCCCTGGTGGTACTCAGCGGCGATCGACCTCCGGAGCTGCTGGGCTGTGGCGCCAACCAGGCCATAGACCAGAGCGGCATCTTTGCCGGTTATGCCGACAGGCTCAATCTGCCACCGGCCGACCCACAGCTGCCGCCCCAGGCGCTACTGAGCGCCATAGATGAGAAGGTCGCTAATGCCAGAGGGCCGGTGCACATTAACTGCATGTTCCGCGAGCCCCTGTATCCCGATGGCCAGGCGAATTTGAGCGGTTTTGCCGATTATTTGCGGCCGCTGGAGGCCTGGCAGCAACAACAAACACCCCTGGTGCAATTCGCGCCCCACTCCCCCCTGTCTCTGCCACCCCAGGATGCCATGCTGCGCTTTGCCCACGGCAAGGGCGTGATTGTGGCGGGCTGCCTGACACCCGAAGAGGATCCCGGCGCACTTATTGCCCTGTCCCAGAGTCTGGGCTGGCCGCTGCTGACCGATGCCCAAAGCCAGCTCAGGCAGCATCCCGCCGTCATTGGCCATATAGATCAGCTGTTGCAACAGCCCAAGGCCAAGGCCCTGCTGGAGCAGGCCGACAGGCTGTTGCTGATAGGTGGCCGTCTGCTGTCGAAGCGGCTACTGGCCTACATCAAAAATCGCGACTGGCACAGCCTGTGGCAGGTGCTGCCGAGCCAGCAACGGCTGGACCCAGACCACAGCAACAAGCAGGTGTGGCTGGCCAGTGCCGGGCAACTGGCGGCCCTGAACTGGCCCCGCTCCTCGTCGGCCAATTGGGCCACGGAACTGACGGGACTGAACCAGGAGCTGGAGCAACTCTTCATCCGGCATATCGACAGCGGCGAATTCGGCGAGGCCCAGGTGGTCCGCGCCATGGTGTCCAGACGCACCACGGAACAACAGTTCCTGCTCGGCAACAGTCTGCCGGTGCGGCTGTACGACATGTACGCCCCCATCAGTTGCTGCGCAGCAACCACTTACACCAACCGCGGCGCCTCGGGCATAGATGGCCTGCTCGCCACCGCCTGCGGCCTGGCACGCCATGGTGGACGCCCCACCAGCCTGGTGCTGGGTGATCTGTCGGCCCTGCACGATCTCAACTCTTTGGCCCTGGCACGGGATCTCGGCAATCCGCTGGTGATAGTGGTGCTCAACAATGACGGCGGCAACATCTTCAACCTCTTGCCGGTCCCCACCGAGGCCCTGCGCAGCGACTTCTACCGCCTCAGTCATGGACTGGAATTCGGTTATGGTGCCGCCATGTTTGGCCTGCCCTATGACAGGGTCGAGTGCCTGGATGACTTTATCAGCGCCTACGAGGCGGCGCTGGAGCACAATGGCGCCTCCGTCATCGAGGTCAGCGTTTCCAGCCACCAGGCCAGCGCTCAAATCGCCACACTGGGCCAGTGGGTGAAGCAACTGTGAGCAAGCCGCTACTGGTGCTGCTGCATGGCTTTCTCGGCGATCGCCATGATTGGCAGCCCTTGTTGCATTTGCTTGAACCCCACTTTCATTGCCTCTGTCCCGAACTGCCGGGCCATGGGTTGAATGTCGATCAGCCCTTGCCCACACCGGGCCTTGAGGCCGCGGCGGCCCGTATTCTGGCGCAGCTGGACAGCATTACACCCCATGGTGCCCAACCGGGCAGGTTTCATCTCTACGGCTATTCCCTCGGCGGCCGCATAGCCCTGCACCTGGCTAAACAGCTGGCCCTGTCGGCGCCGGAGCGCCTGCTGAGCCTGACCCTGGAATCCAGCCATCCCGGTCTGGCATCGGCATCCGAGCGGCAAGAGAGGATCGCCAGTGATGCGGTCTGGGCCGAGCGGCTGCGCCATGAGCCCATGACAGACTTTCTGGATGCCTGGTATCGCCAGCCGCCCTTTGCCGAACTGAGTGAGCAAGCACGGTCAGCATTAATCGAAAAACGCGCAGGCCAGAACCCGGCAGCGCTGGCAAACTGCCTGCAGGCCTGCTCACTTGGACTGCAACAGGATTTGAGTGCCCTGCCCGGCCAATTGCCCTGTCCCGTGCATTACCTCTATGGCGAACGGGACAGCAAGTTTGCAGCCCTGGCCCAGGCATGGCGGGCACAAGCGGAGCAGCAGCCCGGCACTAACAAGCTGCACTTACACCCCATTGTGGCGGCCGGGCATAACTGCCATCTGGCCAGGCCCGAGGCGGTGGCAGAGGTGCTTATTCAGCAACTGCAACAAATTCATCTGCAAAAAGGCTTATAACAGTGACCGAAATAACCCGTCTGGCACTCTATGGCTATCAAATCCCGCTTAATCCGCCCCTGCCGGTGGGCCGCCAGCGCATAACCAGCCGTCATGGTCTGTTGCTGCGGGCTTTCACGGACCAGGACGAAGCCGTGGTGGAACTGGCGCCGCTTAGTGGCACCGACATGGATGGCGAGCCCATTGAGGGCTTCAGCCGTGAAAGCCTGAGGCAGCTGCAGGAAGAGTTGATCGCTTTGTTGCCGCAACTTGGCAGTACCGAGGCGCTGGAAAGGGCTGCCGGGCAAACGGCTTTGCCTTCCCTCGCCTGGGGCCTGGGACTACTGGCCCTGAAACTGGAAGGTCAACTCACCTCCAGGCAACCCAGGCTTGCCCCTGTGCCTTTGATTTATCGCCTGCCCAATGAAACAGCCGATGAGCTGGTGCAGCGGCTGGCCAAACTGCCAAGGGATTGCCGCTTTGCCAAGCTCAAGATAGCGCAGAATGACGTTGAGACTGAGCTTAGGCTGATCTATGCCCTGCTGGCCGCGAGGCCGGATATCAGGTTACGCCTTGATGCCAACGGCGGTTTCACACTCACCCAGGCCGCGGATTTTTGCGCCTGTCTGCCCAGGATCAGTATCGATTTTATTGAAGACCCCTGCCGGGAAAGCGCCGATTGCGAGGCCCTGCACAGTGCCTTGGGTCTGGGCTATGCCCTGGATGCGCCCCTCAATGCCCCCGACTTCGAGCTGAGTCCACTGGCAGGGCTCAGGGCCCTGGTGCTCAAACCCATGCTGATCGGCAGCCCGGCCAAGGTGCAGGCGCTGATTGCAGCGGCGCAGCAACTGGGCATGCGCTGTATTATCAGCTCGACACTGGAATCCTCGCTCGGCATCAGCGATTTGGCTGCCTTTGCCGCCCAGGAAACCCCGGATGAGGCGCCGGGGCTGGACACGCTTGCCGCCTTTGAGGCAGATCTGCTGGTCAGCAGCGGCAAGGCCCTGCGCCTGGAGTTCGGGCAATTGCCGCTATTGGCATCCTGGGAGGCGGGATGTTAGCCGGCATCAGCCCCTTGCACCGGATGGCGGCACGCCAGCCTGACGCCATCGCCGTCATTGCCAAGGCCCAGCTCAGTGAGAACCAGAACGGTGAGATTCAGCTCAGCTACGGTGAACTCAACCATAGGGTGCTGGCCACGGCCGCGGCCCTGAAGCAAGCCAAGATTAAGCGCCTGGGGGTGATCGGCCCCAACAGCCTGGAGCAGATTATCCTCTATTGGGCCTGTGTCGATGCCGGCAGCCTGTTTTGCCCCCTGTCCTGGCGTTTACCCGAGGACCAGCTGGCTCAGCTGGCCACAGAGCTGCGCCTGGACGCCCTGAGCCTAGATACCGAGCATGATCTCAAGCTCAACGGCATGTCTGTGCCGCGTTTTCCTTTACCGAACTTGCCGCTGCCAAACTTTGCCAGCAGCGCCTTTGAGCCCCCAACACCCGCGCCAATCGATCCCTTGCGGCCGGTGAACCTGATCCTCACCTCGGGCTCCAGCGGTAAACCCAAGGCGGCGCTCCATTGTCTGAACAATCACATGGCCAGTGCCGAGGGCGCCGCGAGCCTGATCCCACTCTCACCTGGGGATCGCTGGCTCCTGTCGCTGCCGCTGTTTCATATCGGCGGTCTGGCGATAGTTAACCGCTGCGCCCTTGCCGGGGCCACTCTGGTGCTGCCGTCGGCCCAGGGGCTTGCCAAGGACATTCGCCGCTTTAAGGTCAGTCACCTGTCGCTGGTGATGACCCAGTTGCGCAAACTGCTTGTGGAAGACCCGGATGCCCTGGGCAGAGTGAAAGCCCTTTTGCTCGGCGGCAGCGCCCTGGCGCCCGACCTGCTGACGCGACTTAAGGAACTCAATGTCAGCGCCTTTGGCAGCTATGGCATGACGGAAATGTCGTCGCAGATCACCACAGGTCTTATCAATGCCAGTGTTGAGGGCATGGGCCACAGTGGCCACTTGCTGCCGGGGCGGGAACTGCGGCTGGTCGATGGGGAAATCCAGCTGGAGGGGCCCTGCCTGTTCCTCGGTTATCTGGAAGGTGACAAGATTAACCTGCCGCTGACCGCCGATGGCTGGTTTGCCAGCGGCGATCTGGGCCGGCTAGATGAGCATGGCCGGCTGCATGTGAATGGCCGCAAAGACAACATGTTCGTCTGTGGCGGTGAAAACCTGCAACCGGAAGAAGTGGAAGCGGCCCTGAAGCAGCATCCGGAGATAGAAGAGGCGTTGGTGTTCGGCGCCGAAGATCCTGAATTTGGGCTGCTGCCCCAGGCCATACTGCGTTGCCGGGAAGGTTGCCGGAACACCATGCCGAGTCAGGCGCAGCTGGATGCCTTTCTCGCCCCCCGGCTGGCACGCTTCAAACGGCCCCGGCGCTACCATCCCTGGCCCGAGCTCATTGACTCAGGGCTCAAGCCCAACCGCAAGGCGCTGATTGCCGCGGTTAAAGCCAAGTACTAAAAAGTCATAAAAAGCGCGCACAAAAAAACCGGCCTTGGCCGGTTTTTCTTTAGATGCTTTCGAGATCAGGCTTCCATGCAGGCCTTGAGCTTGTTCATGGCATTCTTTTCCAACTGGCGAATGCGCTCGGCGGACACTTGATAGGTATCGGCCAGCTCCTGCAGGGTGATCTTGTCATCGTCCAACCAACGGGCTCGCAGAATGTGCTGGCTGCGCTCGTCGAGGGTCTTGATGGCCGACAGCAGACGCGCCTGGGAATTGCTTTCCCAGTTGTCGTTTTCCACCTGGGAAGCCAGATCGGAAGAATGGTCTTCCAGATAATGCACCGGCGCAAAATCATGCTCATCGTCACTGTCGTTGAGCAGATCGAAGGCCGGATCCTGGGCCGCCATGCGCGATTCCATCTCGGTCACATCCGCCTTGGACACGCCGAGATTCTCCGCCACCATGGTGACTTCCTCATCGCTGAACCAGCCCAGACGTTGCTTGGCCTTGCGCAGGTTGAAGAAGAGTTTACGTTGGGCCTTGGTGGTGGCCACTTTAACTATGCGCCAGTTTTTCAGCACATATTCATGAATTTCAGCCTTAATCCAGTGCACGGCAAATGACACCAGGCGCACACCCACTTCGGGGTCGAAACGCTTGACGGCCTTCATCAGGCCTATGTTGCCTTCCTGGATAAGATCGGCCTGGGGCAGGCCATAACCTGCATAACCCTTGGCCACATGCACCACAAAGCGCAGATGCGACATAATCAGCTGTTTCGCCGCCTGCAGGTCCCCGGTTGCCTGTAAACGCTTGGCAAGCGCGTACTCTTCCTCCGCCTCCAGCATTGGCATGCTGTTGACCGAATGAATGTAGGCTTCAAGGCTACCGCTTCCCTGGGGAACCATCAGTGCCATTGATTGCGTTTGTTCAGTCATTGGAACTCCTGTTTACTACTCAGTTGTGCCACATGCCCCCGCGTATCGGGGTGCTTATGAGCTGATGAACTATCGGATATCTGACATTCTATGTCAAGGCACCAGTCCATCGGGGCTTATTTTGTCCCCGACTTTGAGACTGTTCAAGTGAATAAAAGTTCACTTTTGACCCTGACTTCAGGAGGGCTCAATCGCCCTAAGATGTTGACGTACTGAAAGATATGAACCCAGCCAGCCGAGAAAGGCCGCCAGCAATACCAGTTGTAACAATTCTTTTACCGACAGCGATTGCATCTGCATACTGCTGCCATAAAGTCCCAGCAACTCGGCCAGGGCACCGTCGAGATACCACACCAGCAGGTTGATAATGAGCCAGGCCAGCAAGCCGCCGATAATGCCGTACCAAATGCCGGTGTAGAGGAACGGCCGTTGAATAAAGGCCTCGGTGGCCCCCACCAGCTTCATCACCTCGATTTCACTGCGCCGGTTCATTATCGCCAGGCGTATGGTGTTACCTATGACCAGCACCACGGCCAGCACCAGCAGGGCGGCGATGGCCAGCACAGTGCGCTCCAGCAGCCTCAGCACCGCCTGCAAACGCTCCAGCCATTCGATGTCGAGGCGACCGAAGCTGACCTCCTGTTCCCGCTCCAGCTTCGACAACAGCTCACGGGCACCTGTGGGGCTGGAATAACGGGCCGTAGGGGTGACAGTCACCACAGCCGGCAGCGGATTGGAATCCAGGTAGGCCAGGGCCTCGCCAAAACCCGACAGGCGCTGGAATTCATCCAAGGCCTTGGCCCTGTCGATGTAGTTGACCTCGGCCACTTCGGGAAACACCTTGATCCGGGAGATCAGGCTCTGGATCGCCTGCTCGCTGCGGCCTTCATCGATAAAAAGGGAGATTTCGGCGGCGCTGTTCCAGGACTGGGTCACAGTCTCGGCGTTTTTCACCAGCACCTGCAATGCCGCCGGCAGGCTCAGACTCACTCCCAGCACCGCCATGGTCATCACTGATGATACGGGATTGCGCCACAGCTCGCCCATGCTGGCCATGCCCTGTTGCAGATGTCGGATAAAGAACATCACTATCCGGCCGGATATGGGCAACTTGCTGCGGGTCAAATCGGCATGATTGGCCATCGGGGTTCCTCGTGGCGTCTGGGGCTCAGTTGGGTTCACCACCGGTCGCCAATTCCTGGGCGCCCAGCATACGTCCCTGTTTCAGGGTCAGGGTGCGGTATTTCATCCGTGCTATCAGACCCAGATCGTGGGTGGCGATCAGCACGCTGGTACCGGCATCGTTGAAGGTCTCGAACAGGCGCAAAATGTCCATCGACAGCTTGGGGTCGAGGTTACCCGTGGGTTCGTCCGCCAGCAGCAAGGCCGGCTTGTTGACTATGGCGCGGGCTATGCCCACCCTTTGCTGCTCACCGCCGGACAGCATGATGGGATTGTGTCTTTCCTTGCCAAACAGGCCCACCATGTCCAGCGACGCCGCGACGCGTTTGCGGATCTCGCCGTGGCTGAAGCCCTCGATCACCAGCGGCAGGGCCACGTTGTCAAACACGCTGCGGTCCATCAGCAGATGATGGTTCTGAAAAATCATGCCGATCTCCCGGCGCAGAAAAGGCACATGGCCGCGGTCAATACCGGCGATGTCGTGGCCGTTGATCCACACCCGCCCGGCACTGGCACGCTCGATAACGGTAATGAGCTTGAGCAGGGTGCTCTTGCCCGCCCCGGAGTGGCCGGTCAGGAAGGCCATCTCGCCCTTGCGCAGATGGAAGCTGACATCGGTCAGGGCCTTTTGGCCCCCGGAGTAGATCTTGCTGACCTGCTCAAATCGAATCATGAGTTATCCGTTTTATCCTGGCTGAATAGGGCATCGATAAAGTCGCGGGCATTGAACTCGCGCAGATCATCAATCTGCTCACCCACACCTATGTAACGGATAGGAATACCAAATTTATCGGCAATGGCAAAGATCACCCCGCCCTTGGCGGTGCCATCGAGCTTGCTGAGGGTGATGCCGGTGACACCCACCGCCTCCTGGAACAACTGTGCCTGGCTGATGGCATTCTGGCCTGTGCTGGCATCCAGGGTGAGCATCACCTCGTGGGGCGCGCTGTCGTCCTGCTTCTTCATCACCCGCACCACCTTCTTGAGTTCTTCCATCAGGTGGCTCTTGTTCTGCAGGCGACCGGCGGTGTCGCAGATAAGCACATCTATCTTGCGGGCACGGGCGGCCTGCAGGGCATCAAACAGCACGCTGGCACTGTCGGCCCCCGTGTGCTGGGCCACCACGGGAATATTGTTGCGCTGACCCCAGACCTGCAGCTGCTCCACTGCGGCGGCACGGAAGGTGTCACCGGCGGCCAGCATCACGCTCTTGCCCTGGCTCTGGTACTGTTTGGCCAGCTTGCCTATGGTGGTGGTCTTGCCGACGCCGTTGACGCCGACCATAAGGATCACAAAGGGGCCTTCGGCATTTTCGGGCACCAGGGGAATGCTCACCGGCGCCAGGGTCTTGTGCATTTCTTCCCTGAGCAGCTCGTATAAGGCCTCGGCATCCTTGAGTTGCTTGCGACTGGCGTGCTCTGTCAGCTTGGCAATAAGACGACTGGTGGTTTCCACCCCGACATCGGCGATCAGCAGGTGCTCTTCCAGCTCTTCAAACAGCTCATCATCGATCTTCTTGCCGCGGAACAGACCGATAAAGCCGCTGCCGATATTTTCGCTGGTGCGCTTAAGACTGCGCTTGAGACGGCTGAAGAAACCCTCGCGAACCGGCTTTTCCTGGGGCTCGGGCTGCAGTTGCTCGGCCTCGGCCGCCGCTTCCGCCGCCATTATGGCCTGGGCTGCCTCGGCTTCCGCTCGAACTTCGGCTTCCGCCTGAGCTTGAGCTTCGGCTTCTGCCTGGGCCTGAGCTTCGGCTTGCGCCCGAGCCTGAGCTGCGGCCTCCGCCCGGGCCTTGGCTGCGGCTTCTGCCTGGGCTTGAGCTTCGGCTTCCGCCTTGGCTTGAGCTTCGGCTTCCGCCTTGGCCTGAGCTTCGGCTTCCGCCTTGGCCTGAGCTTCGGCTTCCGCCTTGGCTTGAGCTTCGGCTTCCGCCTTGGCCTGGGCTGCAGCTTCCTCAGCTGCTTGAGTGTCGACGGCCACTTCAGGCTCAGCAGCCTGAGGTACTGGCTCCGCTACCTTGGCTTCCGCCCCGGGTTGTGTTTGCTGCACTGCCTCTGCGGCAGCGTCTTCCTTGTCCCGGCGGAACCAGGAAAAAAAACCTTTCTTTGACATGTATGATACCGATGCTCGAATAGCGCGCTGCGCTTGCTGTCCATTGCCGCGCTAAAGTCTCTGGAGGAGGATCCATCCCCATTGGCCGCGGTTTACGCTAGAATGGCGGCGCTTATAAGGTGGCCTAGTCTACCACTTTCTTTCTGTTGGCAAAATCTTGGGGGCACTATGGCCAAAAATACTTCAGCACAGTCACGGAGTGGGGCTGCCAAAACGGCTGGCCGTCCGGGTCAGGTGCGCATCATTGGTGGCCAATGGCGTTCACGTAAATTACCTATCCAGGATTTGGAGGGTCTCAGGCCCACCACAGACAGGGTGCGTGAAACCTTGTTCAACTGGCTGATGGGTGAGCTGACCGGTGCCCGGGTGCTGGACTGTTTCGGTGGCAGCGGTGCCCTGGCACTGGAGGCCCTTTCCCGTTATGCGGCCTACGCCAGGATCTTCGAACTGCAAAACGGCGCAGCGCAGCAGCTCAAAACCAACCTTGCCAGCCTCAAATGCACCCAAGCCGAGGTATTTCAGGGAGATACCCTGCAATGGTTGGCCCGCGGTACGGATCAAGGCTTTGACATCATCTTTATCGACCCGCCATTTCGCAAGGGTCTGGCCCAGCAATGCCTCGATGCCCTTGTGACCCATGGCTGGCTGAATCCCGGCGCCCTGGTCTACCTGGAAACTGAGTCCGAACTCGGCGCCCCAGCGGTGCCCACCCACTGGCAGGAACTGAAGCACAAGCAGGCCGGCCAGGTCAGCTACCGCCTCTATCGCTGTGGCGAGCCGCTATAGCAAAAGCCCTGCAAATGCAGGGCTTTTTTGTTCAATACTGGGTTAGCCTTCGGCTTCGCTCTCACCCTTTTCGCCTTCAGCCTCTTCCTTCGGATAAGGATGGGCCACGCCACGGTGACAATCGATACAGGTCTTGCGTTTTTCCGGGGCTTTCTTGGCGTTGTTCTTATGCATACGCACCGCCTTCTTGCTCATGGTATCCGGCTGATTATCATAGATACGCTTATGGCAGTTTTGACAGGTGGATGAGTCTATGGAACGCAGGAAGTCACGTGCCTTGTCGGCCTGCTCCTTGCGGTTGGCGTCCAGCCAGGCTTGGGTATTAAAGCCATCGATCATCATAAAGGTCAACGCATCCTTGGACACTATGATCTTTTTCTTCAGGTAGGCAAAAGGTTCCTGGGGAATATGACACTGCTGGCACTGCACCACTATGCCTTGCTTGTTGTTGCCATGGGCTGAAGCCATCACTTCATCCTTGAGGGAATGATTGCTGTGGCAGGTCATACAAAATTCGTCGGTGCTGGTCATATGCAGTGCGGTCTGGGTGCCAAAAAAGCCAACCACACCCACCAGGATACCCAGCACCAGCAGGCTGAATACCGAGATTTTCGCACTGGGTTTAAATAGGGCACGCCAGTTCATGATGCTATCTCCAAAGGGTAATTTATTTGTCTGGTTATGGGCTCATGTTAGTGCAGTTTTGGAGACAGAAACTTGATACAGCTCCTGATTTCATCCTTCTGTTACCCCTTTGCCAAGAAAATCCGCATCTGGGACGTAAAGCCAGCAAAGCCGCTGAAAGTGCACATAAAATCCATTCAGCTAAAGCTAATCCATGCCCCCATGGGCCGCAAGGTCTCTGCCCGCCACAGCGCAAATAATTGTGAAAAGTGTGAGCTGGATGCCGTTGACTGAATACATTTGCCTCTCGCCCCTGTCTGATAAAGAAATCACCAGCCTTAAGACAATCACCCAGGTTATCGGATCCTTGTCGACTATCCCTTAAGAGGTAAATTCAGCAAGTGTGAAATATATCAAGCCGTCTTTTTGAGCTTATGTTAAACTCGGGGCCTGTTTTATCAGGATCTGTTCAATGTTCTGTATCGGACGCACCATGCGACAGTCACTGCTGGTCATCTATACCCTGCTTGCCCTCTTGGGTCAGGCAGTGTTGGCCAATGGTTACGCCATGGGAATGCCCGAACATGAGCAGATGACCATGAGCAGCGACAACTGTGATGAATCCCAGAGCCATTGCTGCGATATGCCCATGACTGAACCGGAACAATCCCAGGGTTGTTGTGATTCGGACACGGGTTGTCAGCCGGATTGCGGCCACTGCCTCAGCATTTCCCTGACCACGGGACTTATCTACAGCGCCGACTGGCCCGTCATGCCTCTGCCCCGCACAACCATTACAATGGCCCAGCCCCATATTCCCCCTGTGGCTCCTCAAGCCAATTTCAGACCCCCTATCGCCTGAACTCCTGCTTTGCGCTATAGCGCATAACACATTAAATTAATGAATAATTTGGACAGGCTGCCGCTTCCCGACGCGACCTGTCCGCAGGAGAACAAGATGAAAATAATCATTAGCCTGCTGCTGGCCTTGGCGCTGAGCGGTATTTCCCATGCCAATCCCATTGAGGCCATGGAACAGGTCTATGCCTGCCCCATGCACCCTGAGGTCACAGGCAAAGCCGGCGACACCTGCCCCAAGTGCGGCATGAACCTGGTCAAGGCTGAGCCCGGCTACGCCTGCCCCATGCATCCTGAAGTCACAGGCCAGGCCGGAGACAGCTGCCCCAAGTGTGGCATGCATCTGAAACCCACCAAACACCAGACACACCAGCACTGATGGCTCGGTTCAGGAGAGTTAACATGAATAACAATGCCAAACTGCGCCACCCCCGCGCACGTCAGGCCGCGCTGCTGGCCGCACTGGCGATGTCGGTGCCGGCATTTCTGCCCTGGCAGTCGTTGCAGGCTGCAACCCTGACGGAAACGCTGGCGCCACAGGGCAAAGTCTATGCCTGTCCCATGCATCCCCATGTGCGCAGCCATGAGCCGGGCCGTTGCCCCGAGTGCAACATGTTTCTGGTAGAACAAGTGGAAGAGGAAGAAGAGGAAGAAGCCGTCATCGACGCCAAACCGGACCCGATGGAAGCCATGGCGGAGCACCAACACCAGGCTTCGCAAACGGAACAGCCCAAGTTACAACCGCTGCCGCAAAGCCTCTCCGGTGAGGCCACGGTCAAATACGTTTGCCCCATGCATTCCCATATCATCAGCGATACCCCCGGCACTTGCCCCATTTGCGGTATGCAGCTGGAAAAGGTGGAGATGCAGGCACATCAGGAAGTTCAGGTGGATGTATCTGGCAGCATGCAGCAGGCCCTGGCACTGCGAGTTGCCCCGGTGGAGCGTCAGACCCTGTGGAAATACGTCCGTACCGTGGGTCAGATTGACTATGACGAAAGTCAGCTGCAACACATACACGCCCGGGTCAGCGGCTGGGTCGACAAGCTGACCATAGAAGCCGTTGGCGACCGAATCAAACGCGGCCAGCTGCTGTATGAACTCTATTCTCCCGAGCTTATCAATGCCCAGGATGATTACCTGCTGGCGCTGGATACCCTCAAGAGTTCCGGCAACAGCGAGCGTTATCAAGAACTGGTGCGCAAGGCGGGGCTGCGCCTGGAATTGCTGGGCCTGAATCAGGATCAGATAGTGCAACTGGCCAAGAGTCACAAGACCCAGTACCGGGTGCCCTTCTATGCCAAAACCGACGGCGTGGTCACTCAGCTCAATATCCGTGAGGGCATGTACATCCAGCCCATGACAGAGATGATGGCGCTGACGGACTTGTCCAAGGTTTGGGTCATAGCCGATGTGTTTGAAAACGAGCAAAGCTGGTTGACCCTGGGTCAGAGTGCCGAGATAGACATCCCGGCCCTTGGCATCAGCGAGTTGCCCGGCGCCATAGATTACATCTATCCCGAGTTGGATCCCCTGACCCGCAGCCTGCGGGTCAGGATAGTGCTGGATAACAGCGCCAGCCTGGAACTCAGACCCAAGACCCTGGCCAAGGTGGCCCTGTTTGGCGGTCCCAAGCACGATGTGCTGGCACTGCCCCAGGAAGCCCTGATCCAGACCGGCAAGCAGAATCGGGTGGTGGTCAAACTCAGCGACAACAGCTTCACTGCCCGTGAAGTAACAGTGGGTATGCTGAGCCAGGGCCGGGCTGAGATTATCTCGGGCGTCAGCGAGGGTGAGCTGGTAGTGACTTCGGGTCAATTCCTGCTGGATTCAGAGGCCAGCCTCAAGGGCAGCTTGATGCGCCTTGGCAGCGGCCACCAGCACTAGGAGGCGCCATGCTGAATTACATCATTCAAACCAGCATACGCCAGCGGCTGATGCTGGTGATAGTGACCTTGCTGCTGGCGGTTTTTGGTATGGGTGAGCTGCGCAAGACGCCGCTGGATGCCCTGCCGGATCTGTCCGACGTGCAGGTGATCATCAAGACGCCCTATCCGGGTCAGGCCCCCAAGTTGGTGGAGGAACAGGTGACCTATCCCCTGTCCACCGCCATGCTTGCTGTGCCCGGTGCCAAGACGGTGCGCGGCTTTTCCATGTTCGGCGACTCCTATGTCTATGTGATCTTCGAAGATGGTACCGACATCTACTGGGCCCGCTCGCGAGTACTGGAATACCTGAGCCAGGTCAGCAGCCGTCTGCCGGACGGGGTTCAGCCCGCCCTGGGCCCGGACGCCTCCGGTGTGGGCTGGGTCTATGAATATGCCCTGGTGGATCGCAGCGGTAACCTGGACCTGTCGCAACTGAAGAGTCTGCAGGACTGGTACCTCAAGCTGGAATTGCAAAGCGTGGCCGGGGTGTCCGAAGTGGCCACAGTCGGCGGCATGGAGCAGACCTATCAGATAGTGTTGCAGCCGGACAAGATGGCCATCTACAAGCTGGATATAGCCACGGTACGCCAGGCGATTTCCCGCGCCAATGGCGAGGCCGGTGGCTCAGTAGTGGAAATGGCCGAGGCCGAATACATGGTGCGGGCCAAGGGCTATCGCCAGACCCTGGAGGACTTTCGCGAGATCCCCCTGGGAATCACCAGTGTTTCAGGCACCCCGCTGCAACTGAAGGATATAGCCAATGTTCGCAAGGGGCCGGCCTCCAGGCGCGGCATAGCCGAACTCGACGGTGAGGGAGAAGTGGTCGGCGGCATCATAGTGATGCGCTACGGCGAAAACGCCCTGGCCACCATAGAAGCGGTCCGCGCCAAGCTGGAACAGCTGAAGACCGGTCTGCCTCAGGGGGTGGAGATCATCCCTACCTATGACAGATCCAACCTGATCACCCAGTCGGTGGATAACCTGGTCCACAAGGTCATTGAGGAAATGCTGGTGGTGGGCCTGGTGTGCCTGCTGTTCCTGCTGCACGCCCGCTCCACCCTGGTGGCGGTGATCACCCTGCCGATGGCTATCCTCATCGCCTTCATCATAATGAATGCCATGGGTATCAACGCCAACATTATGAGCCTCGGCGGTATTGCCATCGCCATAGGTGCCGTGGTGGATGGCGCCATTGTCATGGTGGAAAACCTGCACAAACATCTGGAGCACTTCAAGGCCGAGCAACAAAGGGAGCCCATAGCGGCGGAGCACTGGCGGATTGTCGCCGAGGCGTCACTGGAGGTGGGACCGGCACTGTTTTTCTCGCTGCTGATCATCACCCTGAGCTTCGTGCCGGTGTTTGCCCTGGAGGCCCAGGAGGGACGTCTGTTTGCGCCCCTGGCCTACACCAAAACCTTTGCCATGGGCGCAGCGGCGCTGCTGTCCATCACCCTGGTGCCGGTGCTTATGGGCTATTTTATCCGCGGCAAGATCCCATCGGAGCGCAGCAACCCCATCAGCCGGGTACTGATTGCTCTCTACCGTCCGTCCCTGGGGCTGGTGCTGCGCTTCCCGCGCACCACACTGCTGCTGGCGTTGATTGCACTGGGCAGCGCCTGGTATCCGGCCAGCCGCATGGGCAGTGAGTTTATGCCGGCACTGGAGGAAGGGGATCTCCTGTATATGCCCACGGCCCTGCCCGGCATCAGCGCCGGCAAGGCCGCCGAGATTTTGCAGCAAACCGATAGGCTGATCCGCACAGTGCCCGAGGTGGCGCGGGTGTTCGGCAAGATAGGTCGGGCCGAAACCGCCACCGATCCGGCGCCACTGACCATGCTGGAAACCACCATAATGCTCAAGCCCAAGAGTGAGTGGCGTACCGGCCTGACCCTGGACGGCATTATCGAGCAGCTGCAGCAGACGGTACGTGTGCCCGGACTCACCAATGCCTGGGTACAGCCGATCAAGACCCGCATCGACATGCTGTCCACCGGCATCAAGACGCCGGTGGGGATCAAGATCACCGGCGCCGATGTTAACGAGCTGCAGTCCATTGGCGCCGAGATCGAGGCCATATTGGCCCGGTTGCCGAACACCCGCTCCGCCTATGCCGAACGGGTCGGCGGGGGTCGCTACATAGACATCAGCCCCAAGCTGGAAGTGGCCTCCCGCTACGGTATGACACTGATGGATATCCAGGACGTGGTGCGCTACGCCATCGGCGGCATGCAAATCGGTGAGTCGGTACAGGGAGCCGAGCGCTATCCCATCAACCTGCGTTATCCGCGGGAACTGCGCGACAATATTGAAAAACTCAGGGAATTGCCGGTGATCACCAAGACGGGCCATTACCTGCCACTCGGCAATCTGGCCCAGATAGAGATCAGCGATGGCCCGCCAATGCTGAAAAGCGAGAACGGCCGCCTGATCTCCTGGGTGTTTGTCGACATAGGTGATATTTCCATTGGCGAATACATTGAGGCCGCCCAAGCGGCACTCGACCAGCAGCTGAAACTGCCGGCCCGCTACAGCTACAGCTTTGCCGGTCAGTACGAGTATATGCAGCGGGTCGATGCCAAGCTCAGACAGGTGATCCCCATGGCACTGGCGGTGATCTTCATCCTGCTGATGCTGACCTTTGGCTCGGCGTTACAGGCCGCGGTCATCATGCTCAGCCTGCCCTTCGCTCTGGTGGGCAGCGCTTGGCTGCTGTACCTGCTGGGTTATCATTTATCTGTGGCGGTTGCCGTGGGCATGATAGCCCTGGCCGGAGTCGCGGCCGAGTTCGGGGTGGTGATGCTGGTGTATCTCAACAACGCCATTCGCCATCGCAAACACAGCGGGGAGTACCACAGCGAGGCCGATCTCAAGGCGGCGCTGATGGAGGGCGCCGTGATGCGGATCCGTCCCAAGGCCATGACAGTGGCGACCATCTTCTTCGGCCTGCTGCCCATCATGTGGGGCTCGGGCGCAGGTAACGATGTGATGCAGAAGATTGCCGCCCCCATGATTGGCGGCATGGTCACGGCACCGCTCCTGTCGCTGTTTGTGCTGCCGGCCCTGTACCTGTTGGTCTATCGGCGTAAACTGCCTGCCAATATTGAGCAGGCTTAATATGCCAAGGGGCGCCACAGGGCGCC
The DNA here is from genome assembly GCF_017354985.1 of Shewanella cyperi. NCBI lineage: Bacteria > Pseudomonadati > Pseudomonadota > Gammaproteobacteria > Alteromonadales > Shewanellaceae > Shewanella > Shewanella cyperi. Next base: position 3,965,167 of record NZ_CP071501.1, read on the forward strand.
CCTTTTTTATCCGTGACCAAATCAGAAATCCAGGGCTATGACAGCAAAGGTCGCTCCCTGGGGATCCTTGAGCACGCTGAAGCGGCCCACATTGGGAATATCCGTCGGCGGCACACAGACCTCGCCATCCAAGTTCAGGGCTTGCCCTGTCACGGCGTCGCAATCACGCACCTGGAAATACAGCAGCCAGTTGGCCGGCTCTTCAGCGTCCATGGGCATGATGCCACCGCATTCCCGGCCATCGGCCAGTACCTCGTGGTATTCCATACCCGGCAGGGATGAAGTGCGAAAATCCCAGCCGAACACCCGGTGATAGAAATCCATGGCACGGGACGGCTCCCGGCAGGCCAATTCCATCCAACACAGGCTGCCCGATTCACCGAAGCGGCGCGCGCCTATGTGTTTATCGGCCTGCCACAGGGAGAAGCGAGCCCCCTGGGGATCGACCATGTGCGCCATTCGACCGGCTTGGGCGACAGCGTGGGGGCCAAACAGCAGGCTGCCACCGGCCGCTTCGGCGCGGGCTATGGTAGCCTCAAGATTATCGCAGGCAAAATAACCGCCCCATTGGCTGACCTCACCCTCAGGCAATTTAAAAATGGCCCCCAGATCGTCCCCCTCCAGGGTGAACATACAGAAGGCGCCGGCCGGTGCCACCAAGTCAGCCATTTCCCAGCCCAGCAGGGTCCGGTAAAACTGCTTGGCGCCGGGCCAGTCCGTGGTGCCAAGCTCGCTCCAACAGGGGTGCCCCGATTGATAGGCTGATATCTTCATGATTGCAGTTCCCTTTTTCACCCATGAGTCTTTAGTAAAGTCAGGGAAGGAATATTTGTCTATGCTGTAACCAGGATAAAGTGCAATGGAGACATAGGGATGTCAGTCACAGCCCAGCAAGTCCGCTTAATCAAACACTCATTTGCCCTGGTCAAACCCGAAGCCGATGCGGCAGCGGCGTTGTTCTACCGCACCTTGTTTGAGATAGACCCCAAACTGAAGCTGCTATTTCGCCAGGATCTGCGCAGTCAGGGACGCAAACTGATGGCCATGCTGGATGCTGCGGTGCAGGGGCTGGATGCGCCGGACAAGCTGGTGCCCATTTTGCAGGACCTGGCCAGGCGCCATGTGAAATACGGGGTCAAAACCAACCATTTCAGTCCGGTGGGCAATGCGCTGTTATTTACCCTGAAACAGGGGCTGGGTGATGCCTATACCGACGAAGTCAAAGCGGCTTGGATAGCGGTAATCCACCTGGTGGCGGATGTAATGAAGGCGGAAATGGATAAGGAAGTAACGCCGGCGTAGGGAGTTGGAGCGGGTGAAGGGAATCGAACCCTCGTATGCAGCTTGGGAAGCTGCCGTTCTACCATTGAACTACACCCGCGAACCGAAATAGCCTTGGTTTATCTGCGTTATAAACTACTGATTTAAAAATCATTGTCAAGCCAAGACTCGCTGAGCGCGACTTATCAGGCGTATACGGGCAGCCATTGTGCCATGGCCAGCAAATGACAGGCCGCCGTCAGTATGCCGAAGGCCACCACCAACAGTATCACCGCCTTGCCGCCGGGAACCTTGAATCCCGAGTAGCCTGGGTCGGCACGGCGCATCCTGTGGGCCATCATACCCGGGACTATCAGGGTCCATACTGTGGCCGCCAGGGCAGCAAAGCCAATGGCCACCAGGAAACCGTCGGGGAACAACAGTCCCAGCACTGTGGGTGGCACAAAGGTCACCAGAGCAGTCTTTAACCTGCCCTTGCCATCGTCGGCAAAACCAAACAGGTCCGCCAGGTAATCAAACAGGCCCAGGGTCACCCCTAGGAAGGAAGACGCCACCGCCAGGTGGGCAAACAGGGTCAACATGCTCGCCAGCCAGCTATTTGACATGACCTGGGTCAGTGCCGCCACCAACACCCCCATATTGCCCCCTTGGGCAATGATGTCGCTGAATTGGCTGCGCGGCAGGTTGCCCATGGTGGCCAGCATCCAACAGGTGTAGATAACCAGCGCGATAAAGGTGCCGATAAACAGCGCCTTGGCAACTTTCGCCGGCTCCTTGCCATAGTATTTCACCAGGGAAGGCACATTGCCGTGATAGCCGAAGCTTGCCAACCCGAAGGGCAGTGCCGCCCACAGGAAAGGTGCAAAGCGCTGCTCGCCATCGGGCTGAAACAAGGTAGTGGTATCCACATCCAACAGCAGCTGGGCTATGGCCAGGAAGAAACTGATGATCATGGCCCCCAGCATCAGGGTACTTATCCTGTCCACCGCCTTGGTGCTGATCACCACCACGGTCGCCAACACCAGGGCAAAGAGTAAGCCCGCCAGGCTTTGGGGCAGTTCCAGCCCCAAACCGGCGACGCTGTGATTCACTATGGAACCGCCGCCGCTGATGTAGGCGTAGGTAAGAATGTAGAGCACGAACGCAATCGACAGGCCATTCACTATGCGACCAAAACGGCCGAGTGATTCCCGGGTCAGGGTATCGAAGCTGGCCCCCGGCTCAAAACGCAGGTTGGTTTCCAGCAGCAGCAGGCCCGAAAGCAACATGCACAGCCAGACCCCGACCATCATCAGCAGCGAATAACCAAACCACATGCCGGCACCCACCACGGGCAGGGAAAACATGCCGGCCCCGACCGTGGTGCCGGCAATAATCATGGCACCACCCAACAGGGATTTCGGGGCTTGCACGCCCATATGGTTAGCCATCAGCTCTCCTTGGCCACAGTGTCAACTATGGTTTGGCGAACCGTGGTACGCAGCAAGCCATTCACATGGTCGCGGATCCTGACGACATCTGCGCTTTGAGACACCTGGGCAAGATACCCCAATTCCTTGAGTTTGCTGGACAAAGTCCCATAGAGCTTTTTGTCGTAGAACTCGGGCGCGGTAATACCGTGCAGGGCGCCGAGGCGACTGGCCAGCAAATGACTTTCATTTTCCAGCTCGGCCCTTTCTATGTGGGGCTTGGCGGCAAGCAGGTTGAAAATAATGCCATAGCGCTGCAGGGTTTCACTGATAATTCCCGCCAGCAACAGCAGCTGGTTGATGCGTTCGTTCACCGCCTGCAATGTGTCGGTAGCGGTAACCAAACCATCTTCAATCAATTGATCCAGCACGGCATCCACATAGGCGGGCACATCGTCTATGCCCATAAAGAGTTCGGCCTTAAGCAGGGGATAAAACTCGGCCACAATGGCCTGTATTTCTTCCCGACCGATATTTTCATGGTGCACCAGGCAACTAGCGATCAGTGACGGAACCACCATCAGGTGAATGACATTATTGCGGTAGTAGGTCAGGGAAATCGCCTGATGCTCTTCAATCGCTATGATGTCACCCAGGGCATCGGAATGCTGTACAAACTTGTTCAGCTTCAGCCCCTGTTCCACCAGTTGATGGCCGTTACCTTCTGCCACCGAGATGTAGGAGGTGTAAGGCACCTGTTTGAGCAGCTTCAGATACAGATCCAACTGGCGCTCCAGCTGGCTGCGTTCCAGGGCATTTTGTTCGGAGGCCAACAATACCAAACTGTTGAGGGTAACCGAACTGGCGGCCGCCGCATTGTTGATCCGGGTCATCACCTGATTGGCCAGGGCATTGACCGCCGGCGTCAGCCAGGAAGGTTTCTGATCCGGGTCCTCATCCAGGGCACCGCGCCACTCGGGAACACGGTCGCTGAGGAAAGATTGCAGGGTGATGGGCTCGCCGAAATTCACATAGCCCTGACCAAAGTTGCGCAACTTGCGGATGATGCCCAGCACCTGCCACAGGGATTCCTTCTGCTTCTTCTTGCCGCTGAGTTCCTTGTGGTAGGTGGCCACTTCCATCACATGGTCATAGCCCAGATACACGGGCACCAGGGTGACCGGACGCTCTATGCCACGCAGTACACTGTTAAGCGTCATGGCCAGCATGCCGGTTTTGGGCGCCAGCAGACGACCGGTGCGTGAACGGCCACCTTCGGTGAAATACTCCACCGAATAGCCCTTGGCAAACAGCTGATCCAGGTATTCGCGGAACACTGCGGTATAGAGCTTGTTGCCATTGAAGCTGCGGCGAATAAAGAAGGCGCCGCCGCGACGGAACAAAGGTCCCGCCGGCCAGAAGTTGAGGTTAATGCCCGCCGCGATATGAGGCGGTACCATGCCCTGGTAATAAAGAATGTAAGACAGCAGCAGGTAATCCATGTGACTGCGATGACAGGGCACATAGACAATTTCATGGCCATCATGGTGCAGCTGACGCACCTGCTCGGCACCGCGGATATTGATACCGCTGTAGAGCTTGTTCCACAGCCAGGTCAGCATACGCTCAGCCACCCGCACCAGGCTGTCCGAATAGTCGGCCGCTATCTCGTCGAGATAACCTATAGCCGTTTCGCGGGCCTTGGCCTCGGAAACCTTCTTGGCAGCCGCTTCTTCGGCAATGGCCTTTTTCAGGTTATCGGACTGCAACAGCGCATGGAACATGGCCTGACGATTAGGCAACGCCGGACCTGTCATCACCTTGCGCTGACGGCGGAAATGCACCCTGGCCACCCGGGCCAGTTTCTGGGCAATGCGTTTGTCGGTGCCGTGTTCATCGGCCATATAACGCAGGGAAACCGCATTGGAAAATTGCACGAAGTTGTGACGACCGAGGAACAATATCATCAGGCACTTGCGCAACCAGGTGGGATTTTCCCGCTCCAGCAATGCCGCGCGCATGCTGTCATCTTCCTTGCCCGGAGTCCGGCCCCAATAAAGGCTCACCGGGACCAGCTGGATATCCAGCTCCGGCTTTTGCTTATGGACAGACAGTAACTGCATAAAAGCATTGAGGAAGGGTTCATTGCCCTGACGCTGCCCAAACAGGGGTTTTGCCCCCTCAAGGCAAACCACCCTCGGACTGCTCAAACCATTCACGTGCAGGGGCTCATAGGGGCTTGGCAAGCCAAACTTGGCGGTGACTTCACTCAGGGCGGCAATATCACTTACCGATTCGGTTTTCATGACGTAAACCAGGGGGCGTGCCGCATCAAGATTAAGATCGGCAAAAGGCTCCTGGGGCACCACTATGGTGTGCACCAGTTTTTTCTGGATCCAGCGGAGGGTTCTATACCACAGCGAGTCTTGGGTTGACATTCTTCTTCAGCAATCTTGGCCACTTCGTTAGCCGCATAGAATATCAGACCACACAGTCACAGTGCCAATAATCTAAACACTGGTTAATACTTGCGCTGTTTAAAATACTGTATATACTAACAGTAACTGTATAGAAAAACAGGAATGAGTATGAGACCGCTGACACCGCGCCAGGCTGAAATACTGGACCTGATCAAACGCAATATCGCCGATACCGGTATGCCGCCAACCCGTGCCGAAATTGCCACACGTTTGGGCTTCAAAAGTGCCAATGCCGCCGAAGAACATCTCAAGGCACTGGCCAAGAAGGGCTGTATTGAAATTATGCCCGGCACCTCCCGCGGTATTCGTCTTGCGGGCGACGAACATGAAGACGCTGAGCATCAGGGATTGCCGCTGATAGGTCAGGTGGCGGCCGGTGAGCCTATTTTGGCCCAGGAACACGTGGAGCAGTATTACCAGGTGGATCCAGCCATGTTCCGCCCCCAGGCCGACTTTTTACTGCGGGTTCGGGGCGACAGTATGAAGGACATAGGCATACTCGAAGGCGATCTGTTGGCGGTACACAAGATGCAGCAGCCGCGCAACGGTCAGGTGGTGGTCGCCCGGGTTGAAGATGATGTGACGGTCAAACGCTTCGAACGCAAGGGCAATGTGGTTTACCTGCATGCCGAAAACGAAGCCTACGCCCCGATAAAGGTGGATCTCAGCTGCCAAAGTCTGACCATTGAAGGTCTGGCGGTCGGTGTCATCCGTAATGGAGACTGGTTATGAACAAGCTGCTCGGTAATGCTCCCCGCCATCCCGGCCTGTGGCGCGACCTGCCCGCTGACAATGCCGGCGCCAATACGGAAGTCAGCATGCTGACCACCAGCGATCAGGGCCGTAACGAACTAAAGCACTTGTGCCCCCAATTGGCGCAGCTGAGTCATCAGGGTCGTTGGATAGTGCTGATCAGTCCGCCCAATATAGGCTACAAAGACCTCCTGGCCCAGGCCGGCGTGCGTATGGACAGAGTCTTACTGGTGCATGCCAAGGATGAAGTGGAAACCCTGTGGGCCATGGAAAAAGCGCTGACCAGTGGCACTTCCAGTGCGGTACTTTGCTGGAGCAGCAGCCTGGACCCCAGAGATGAACGCCGCTTACAGCTGGTTGCCAAGAGTGCGGTTGCCATGGGTGTCATATTTCAGGATGTAAATGCTCACTCTCATGGAAATCCTTGTCACCAAGCCGCTATTCCCATGACCCTTTCCAACCAGTTTCAACCGCTGCACTGATCCCCTTCCATCCCCTTGAGCCCCAGTGGGGCTCTTTTTTTCAATAATTTTTTCAGTTAATTAGAAAAGAAAGTGATCTTGATCAATATTTAAACTGCAAGTAATGTAGTTCAGGGTAACAACGATAGTTTGTTATATCCGGGATAGATTATGTCGTCGCAGTGAGCCCTGTTTAACCACGGCCCTCTGTGTATCAGACCGATATATTCAGCTGTAGGTGCAGGCGTGGTTAGCAAGGCAGTAGGCTACAGATAGAACAAGATAAACCGCCAACGCACTTTGAAGTCATCGTTGCTTTTTTGGGAACCGAAGAGTTTGCATAGAGCAGAGACTTACTGTGTGACTCTTCTTTGTAGTTGCGATTCGCAATTGACAGAGGAGACGTCTTGTGAAGCGATTGTTGTATTGTGTTCTGGTGCTGATGGCACCGCAATTGGCAGCGGCAGACATGTCGCTGAATATGACCCAGGGGGTGACAGAAATCAGTGGCAGGGTATATCACCTGCACATGACGATTCTGTACATCTGCTGCGCCATCGGGGTGGTGGTATTTGGCGCTATGATTTACGCCATGATCAACCACCGAAAGTCGAAGGGCGCCGTGGCGGCTCAGTTTCATGAGAGCACCAAGGTAGAAATAGCCTGGACGGTTATCCCTTTCATTATCCTTATCTCCATGGCCATACCGGCCACCAAAACCCTGATCGCCATGGAAGACCCTTCCAATGCAGATCTGACGGTGCAAGTCACAGGATCTCAATGGAAATGGCATTACAGCTATTTCGATCAGGACATCGCTTTTTACAGCATCTTGTCCACGCCGATGGAGCAGATCGAAGGTAACGAGGCCAAAGGCGAAAACTACTTACTGGAAGTAGACAAGCCGCTGGTCTTGCCTGCCAATCGCAAGATACGTTTCCTGATGACCTCAGATGACGTTATCCACTCCTGGTGGGTGCCTGCCTTTGCGGTGAAGAAGGACGCCAACCCGGGTTTCATCAACGAGGCCTGGACCCGTATCGACAAACCCGGCATCTACCGGGGCCAATGCGCTGAGTTATGCGGCAAGCAGCATGGCTTTATGCCCATAGTGGTGGAAGTCTTGCCCGAAGCCCAGTTTGATGACTGGCTCGTGGCCCAGAAAGCCTCTGCTCAACAGGCAGCGGCGGAAGCCCAAGCCTCGCTGACACAAACCCTGTCGATGGATGACCTCATGGCTCAGGGTGAACAAATTTACATGGCCCGTTGTGCTGCCTGTCACCAACCCAATGGTGCAGGTTTGGCGGGCGTATTCCCCGCGCTTAATGGCAGCCCCATAGCCACCGGCCCTGTCGCCAATCACCTGGAAATTGTGATTAACGGCAAGACGGGTACGGCTATGCAAGCCTTTGGCAAACAGCTCACCGCTCAGGAAATTGCCGCGGTTATCACTTATGAGCGTAATGCCTGGGATAACCACACGGGTGACACGGTGCAGGCCGCCGACGTCAACAACCATGGGCAGTAGGGGGAATACATGAATTCAATTAGCCGCGAACTTACCTCAGGGCTCAACGAAGTGACGCAGGATCATGAGCACGATACCCATGAACATCATGGCCCCGCCACCGGCATACGCCGCTGGCTTTATACCACCAACCACAAGGACATAGGCACGCTTTACCTTTGGTTCAGCTTCATCATGTTCCTGGTGGGTGGTGCCATGGCCATGGTCATCCGTGCCGAATTGTTCCAGCCCGGTCTGCAGTTGGTCGAGCCGAACTTCTTTAATCAGATGACCACAGTCCATGGATTGGTCATGGTGTTCGGTGCAGTTATGCCCGCCTTTACAGGGTTGGCTAACTGGCTGATCCCCATGATGATAGGCGCGCCGGACATGGCGCTGCCCCGGATGAACAACTGGAGTTTCTGGATCCTGCCCTTTGCCTTCCTGATCCTGCTCAGCTCCCTGTTTATGGAAGGCGGTGCGCCCAACTTTGGCTGGACCTTCTACGCCCCACTGTCGACCACCTACAGCCCCGACAGCACAGCGCTGTTTGTGTTCTCAGTGCATATCATGGGTATGAGCTCAATCATGGGGGCCATCAACGTCATAGTCACCATAGTCAACCTGCGGGCACCTGGCATGACCTGGATGAAGTTACCGCTGTTTGTCTGGACCTGGCTCATCACTGCTTTCCTGCTGATCGCCGTGATGCCGGTACTGGCGGGAACTGTGACCATGGTGTTGACCGACAAATACTTCGGCACCAGCTTCTTTGCCGCGGCCGGTGGTGGTGATCCTGTAATGTTCCAGCACATCTTCTGGTTCTTCGGCCACCCCGAGGTGTACATCATGATTTTGCCGTCCTTCGGCATTATCTCAGCCATTGTGCCCACCTTTGCCCGCAAGAAGCTGTTCGGCTATGCCTCCATGGTGTATGCCACCGCCAGTATCGCCATCCTCTCGTTCCTTGTGTGGGCCCACCACATGTTTACCACGGGTATGCCGGTTTTTGCCGAACTGTTTTTCATGTACTGCACCATGCTGATCGCCGTACCAACCGGGGTGAAGGTGTTCAACTGGGTGGCCACCCTGTGGCGTGGTTCCATCAGCTATGAAACGCCCATGTTGTTTGCGCTGGCTTTCATAATTCTGTTCACCATAGGGGGCTTTTCCGGCTTGATGCTGGCCATTACGCCGGTGGATTTCCAGTACCATGACACCTACTTCGTCGTGGCTCACTTCCACTACGTATTAGTAACGGGCGCCATCTTCTCCATCATGGCCGCAGCTTATTTCTGGCTGCCCAAGTGGACCGGACACATGTATGACGAAAAGCTGGCCAAGATCCATTTCTGGTGCTCAGTGGTTTCGGTGAACGTGCTGTTCTTCCCCATGCACTTCCTGGGCTTGGCCGGCATGCCACGAAGGATCCCCGATTACTCGGTGCAGTTTGCCGACGTCAATCAGATAGTGTCCATCGGCGGCTTTGCCTTTGGCCTGTCACAACTGATCTTCCTGGCGGTGGTGCTTAAATGCATTCGAGGTGGTGCCAAGGCACCTGATAAGCCATGGGATGGGGCCGAAGGTCTGGAGTGGACGCTGCCGAGCCCGGCACCCTACCACTCATTCAGTACCCCACCCGAGGTCAAGTAGATGACAGGCCCCAAGCCTTCCAATCGCAAGCTGATCCTGGGGTTAACCCTGGGATCCCTTGCCATGTTCGGCTTCGGTTTCGCCCTGGTGCCCCTGTATGACGTCCTGTGTCAGCAATTGGGTATCAACGGCAAGACCAACTCGAGCGCCGCCGAATATGCCGATATGCAGGTAGATCAGCAGCGGACCGTGCAGGTGGAATTTCTGGCACAGGTCGAACCCGGCATGCCCTGGACCTTTGGCCCCAAGATCAAAAGGCTGCAGGTCCATCCGGGCGAATTGGTGCGCACGGCCTTCACCGCCCACAACCTGTCTTCCAGGGAGATTGTGGGTCAGGCGATTCCGTCCGTGACGCCGGGCCAAGGGGCCGCATACTTCAACAAGACCGAATGTTTTTGCTTTAACCAACAGACACTGGCGGCTCAGCAGCAGGCCGAATTGCCACTGATATTTTTCGTGGACCCTGATCTGCCCGAGCACATTCAGACTTTGACTCTCTCTTATACCCTTTACGACATCAGCGCCCGCAGCGGCAGCGCTGTCGCCAAGGCAGGAGCAGCAAAATGACAAGCAAACACCAACCCTATTACGTGCCAGCCCAAAGCGCCTGGCCCATTATTGGCGCCCTGGGGCTGTTTTTAATTGCCTTCGGTGCCGGCAGTTACGTCCAACAACTCAAAAACGACGGCTCGGGCGGCGGTTATATACTGCTGGCCGGTATCGCCGTCATACTGTTCATGATTTTCGGCTGGTTTCGTACCGTCATTGCCGAGTCCATGGCGGGGCTTTATTCGGGACAAATGGACCGCTCCTTCCGCCAGGGTATGAGCTGGTTTATCTTCTCGGAAATCATGTTCTTCGGCGCTTTCTTCGGTGCCCTGTTCTACACCCGGATGATTGCCGTGCCCTGGCTCGGCGGCGCATCCAACAACGCCATGACCCACGAGGTGTTGTGGCCCACCTTTGAGGCCATCTGGCCTTTGGAAAAAACACCGGATGGCACCAGCACCCAGGCCATGGAATGGCACGGTTTGCCGTTGATCAACACCATACTGCTGCTGACCTCCTCCTTCACCTTACATTTCGCCCACATGGCGCTGGAAAAAGGCAAACGCACCGCCCTGACCCTGTATCTGGGCATCACCATTTTGCTGGGTCTGAGCTTCCTGGTGCTGCAGGCAGAAGAATATATGCATGCCTACACGGAAATGGGACTGACCCTGTCATCCGGCGTCTACGGCAATACCTTCTTTATGCTCACCGGGTTCCACGGCATGCACGTGACCCTGGGCAGCATTTTCCTGTTGGTATTGTTTTTCCGGGTGCTGAAAGGCCATTTCGCTCCAGGCAAGAGCTTCGCCTTTGAAGCCGGCAGTTGGTATTGGCACTTTGTGGACGTGGTCTGGTTGTGCCTGTTCCTGTTTGTGTACGTTCTCTGATCGGGTGATCAGTAGGGCCTGGGATTGGGGTGGATCCAACCCATTCCCAGTGCCACCAGCAATAACACAATGACCAGGGCCGAAAATAATACCCTGCGGCCCAGATAACGGCTCATGGGTGCTGTGGATTCACCTTTGACCATAACGAAAAAGGCGCGCCCCAGGTTGAACAGCACCACAACAAGTAGCAATACCAGCACGAGTTTAAACAGAAGAGGTGTCATGAAGTTTCCTGTAACGGTTTCGGCGAGTCGACTGGGGTTAGTGTTGTTTACTCTGGGACTGTTTGTGGTACTCGTCAAGCTGGGACTGTGGCAACTGTCGAGGGCAGAAGAAAAGACGCTGTTGGCTCGGCAAATGGAACAGAGGCAAGACCGGGAACTGAGCGTGGCGGAACTGGAGCGGATGCCTGAATCGGAACTGACAGGATACAGGCTCAAGGTCGAAGGGCGCTTTCTCAGCCCTGTACTGCTGCTGGATAACCAGGTTTATCAGGGCAAGGTGGGCTATCTGGTGTACCGGGTCCTGGATAGCGGCGCACAGAAAAAGCTTCTGGTGGAACAGGGTTTTATCGCTGCGCCGGCCACCCGGGATCAGCTGCCGGACGTGCCTGTGCCGCCAGATCCCGTAGTCCTCAGCGGACGCCTGTATCAAAGACAAAGCAATCCGCTCAGTCCAGGATTGGGACCGGAAATCGGCGCCGTGACCCGGATACAGAATCTGGAACTGGCGGAGTTGGAACGTTTTCTGGCGCTGCCGCTGCAAAAGGCAGTATTGCAACCAGACAAGCTGCCTGGCGCCGAATTGCCCAGACAATGGCTGCCGATGCCAATGGCAGCCAGCAAGCATCTGGGCTACGCGGTGCAGTGGTTTGCACTCGCCTTGGCCCTGTTGCTCTTGAGCCTGTGGGCCTGGTGGCGTTCCTCCAAGCAGGGCAAGCCATCACAGGAATTAACAAGCACCGGGGAGTTCCCGGGACAATAACAGCAAGAGGAGAGACTGATGACCTCCCGTCAACGCAAGAGTGCGCGCCCACTGGTTCTGTTACTGCTGGCCTTTGTTGTGCCTGTAGTTCTGGCCAAACTGGTATTGAGTCAGCATTGGTACCAGGAAGCGGCCACCAACCAAGGCACTTTGTTGCCTGGTGACACCAATTATAACGACCTGGGTATGAACAACCCCAAACCCAGACAATGGCAGGTACTTTATCTGCTTCCCGCCACATGTGACGATTTCTGCCGCGAGCGCCTGTATTTGTTACAGCAAAGCCACACCGCCCTTGGAAGGGATATGGACAGGGTTATCCCTTTGATTTTGCTGAATGCTGATAGTGATATCGCCGCCCTCCAAGACCGTGCTTTTACCACGGCACAAGCCAGCACAGCGATAAGCCAACTCTTGGCCGGACAGCAACTGCTGGTTGTCGACCCATTGGGCAATTTGGTGATGCGTTATCCGGCACTCACCACGGATGAAACTCAGCTGCAACAGGGCAAAGCTTTGCTGGCGGATCTGCGCAAACTGCTGAAACTGTCGAGGGTGGGATAATGCTGCTGAAAAACGTATTGCGACTGACATTGGTCTTCACCCTGATGGTGATCTTCATGGGCGCCTACACCCGTTTGTCGGACGCGGGTCTTGGTTGCCCCGATTGGCCGGGTTGTTATGGCCACGTCAAGGTTCCCACGGCCGATCATGAATTGGCCAGGGCCGAATCGACATTTCCCGGTATGACGGTCGAGCCCGCCAAGGCATGGCTGGAAATGATCCATCGCTATATCGCAGCAAGTTTGGGATTGCTGGTCATTGGGATCCTGGTCATGTGCCTGCGGGGTGACGATACACCCAGGCGACTGCCGCTGCTGATTTTGCTGCTGATCCTGTTTCAGGGAGCGCTGGGGGCCTGGACAGTGACCATGAAGCTGATGCCTGTGGTGGTGATGTCGCATCTGCTCGGCGGTTTTACCCTGGCCTCGCTGTTGTTACTGCTGTATCTGCGCACCCGGCCGCTGCGGATCCCCGGCGGCGACAGTCGCATGCGACAATTGGCTCCCTTCGCCCTGATGTGCCTGGCAATTTTAGTGCTGCAGATTCTGCTCGGCGGTTGGACTTCGTCGAACTATGCCGCCCTGGCCTGCACCAGTTTGCCCATCTGTGAAGGCGACTGGACCGGCAATCTGCAACTGGCAGATGCCTTTTCACCCTTCCAGGGAGAGCATCCCAGTTTTGAGTACGGGGTGCTTGACTACCATACCCGCATGACGATTCACGTAGTGCACAGATTCGGCGCCATGGTGACGGCCCTGTTCCTCGGTGTTCTGGGTTGGCGCCTATGGCGGCAGTCCAGAGCCTACCTGCTCAGGCAGGCTGGAGTGGTGCTGATGTTGCTGTTATTGGCGCAAGTGGCTCTCGGCGTGTCCAATGTCGTTTTACACCTGCCCTTGGCCATAGCTGTGGCCCACAACATGGGTGCGGCACTGCTGTTGTTAACCCTGGTGTTTATCAACTACGCCCTGTGGCGCAAAGCCTGATCAATAAGGAGAACAAGATGGCCAAATCCATACCCCTGGGAGCCCCGCAGGCATCGCTGAAACTGAATTGGCGGGCTTATCTTGAAATGACCAAGCCCAAGGTGGTGGCCCTGATGCTGCTTACGGTACTGGTCGGCATGTGCCTGGCACTGCCCGGCGCAGTGCCGTTACAGCCACTGCTTGCCGGCCTTGTTGGCGTAGCCATGATGGCCGGGGCGGCCGCGGCAATGAATCACCTTATCGATCGGCGTATTGATGCCCAAATGGCACGTACCTATAACCGGCCATTGCCCAAGGGCAAGGTGCCCGTAAGCCATGCCATCGCCTTTGCAGGCGGTTTGGCGGTGGGCGGATTCGCCCTCTTGTATCTGGTGGTCAACGCCCTGACCGCCTGGCTGACCCTGGCGAGCCTGCTCGGTTATGCTCTGGTGTACACAGCCTATCTCAAGCGAGCCACACCGCAGAACATAGTCATTGGTGGCTTGGCGGGAGCCATGCCTCCCCTGCTGGGCTGGACCTCAGTCACCAACGAATTTCACGGCCATGGCCTGCTGTTGGTGATCATCATCTTCACCTGGACCCCGCCGCATTTCTGGGCCCTGGCCATTCATCGCCGGGCCGATTACGCCAAGGTGGATATTCCCATGTTGCCCGTGACCCACGGGGTCGAGTTCACCAAGACCTGCATATTTCTGTATACCCTGTTGCTGGCGGTTGCTTGCTTACTGCCGGTGCTGGTGGGTATGAGCGGTGTCATCTACCTGGTGGGTTCGACGCTGCTGAGCCTGGGCTTCATCTATAAAGCCTGGCAATTGAAGTACCATGAGCAAGCCGGCACTGCCATGGGCGTATTTCGCTTCTCCATTTACCATCTGATGCTGCTGTTTATCCTGCTGCTGGTTGATCACTACCTATAGGAGGCCAAATGGAAAAAAGATGGCTGGTCAGTGTGATACTGGCTATTGGTCTGGGCGGTCTGGCCTTACTGGGACTCACAGGCAGCAAGGGGGCTGCACCGGAACTGGAAACCGGTTTTGTATTTCCCGAGCCACGCACACTGTCCGATTTCAAACTGACGGATCAAAATGGCAGCGCCTTTACCCGGGAAGCACTGCAAGGAAAATGGAGCCTGGTGTTTGCCGGCTACACCTCTTGCCCCGATGTGTGTCCAATCACCATGGGTTTACTCAATGCCATTTATCCCACCCTGGTGGACAAGGCGCCCTTCCAGGTGCTGTTTCTCTCGGTTGATCCCGAGCGTGACAGCACCGCCAAGCTCAAGGACTATATGGCCTTCTTCAATCCGGCCTTCAAAGGTCTGAGCGGCCCCCATGCCACCTTGCTCCCTCTGACTCGGGAGCTGGGCCTGGTCTATGCCATGGTGGGCGAAGGTAAAAACTATCAGGTTGATCACAGCGCCAGCCTGGTGTTGCTCTCCCCCGAGGGCCGCCGTCTGGCGGTTTTCAAACCCCAGGCAGGTAAAATCCTGAGCAGCAGTGCCCTGAGCGCCGACATCAGCAAACTCATGGCCTGGTACTGAATCCAGGCTCAGCCCGCCCCGCTCAACACGGGGCCAATTCAAAAAAATTCCTTGCGTATTGCGGCAATACTGAAAATTGGCGTCTATCTTTTGTGAGAACAGTGACGAAGGACCAGGCTCACAAGGAATATTCATGTCGAAAGACGCTATCGGCTTTGGCAGTGAACTGACCATACGCAACATCCAGGATGCCCACCATCTGCTCAGCGACAAATTACACCAGAATCAACCCTTGGTGCTGGATCTGTCGGGCCTTATCAAAGCAGATACCGCAGGTGCTCAGTTGCTGTTCCTGACTTATCTCCATTGCCAACAACAAGCCATTCCCCTGCATTGGCTGGGTGCCAGCCCCGAGCTGGCAGGGCAATTGGCAGCCTTGGGAATAATGATTCCGGGACTCGGAAGCGAGCAGTAAAAGGACACAATCTATGAAAAAGATACTTGCCGTTGATGATTCAGCATCCATGCGCCAAATGGTGGGCTTTACCCTGAAAACTGCCGGCTTTGATGTGACCGAAGCCACCAATGGCGACGAGGCCCTCAAGGTGGCCCAAAGCAAAAACTTCGATCTGGTGATCTCCGACGTCAATATGCCCGTCATGGATGGCATTACCCTGATCCGCAATCTGCGCAATCTGCCCGCATACAAATTTACTCCGCTGCTGATGCTCACCACAGAATCCGGCGGTGACAAAAAGCAGGAAGGCCGTGCCGCCGGCGCCACAGGCTGGATAGTCAAACCCTTCAACCCCGAGCAATTGCTGGCCACGGTGCGAAAAGTGCTTGGATAATTTTTTGGGAGCAAGGCCAATATGGACATTGATCTGAGCCAATTCAGCCAAGTGTTCTTTGAGGAAAGCATTGAAGGACTGGCCGTCATGGAGTCCGAGCTGCTGAAACTCGACATAGCGGCGCCGGAGCCCGAAACCATTAATACCATTTTTCGGGCGGCGCATTCTATCAAGGGCGGCAGCGCCACCTTTGGCTTTACCTCAGTGGCCAATTTCACCCACCTGCTGGAAACCCTGCTGGATCAGATCCGTGATGGTCAACGGCAAATGACAGCCGAACATGTGGATCTCCTGCTGGCGTCGGTGGATTTGCTGCGCGGCATGATAGATGCCCTGATGAACAAGGGCGACTATGACAATGACAAGGCCCAGCAACTGCAGCAGCGGCTAAGCAAATTGTTGGCTGAGGATGCCAAAAGCCCAACAAAACAAGTCGACGCCCTGCCGCCTGCAGAAGAACAGCCAAATGGTTGGCAAATTGAATTTGTGGCCGGAGTCGACATTCTGCGCTGTGGCAACGATCCCCAGTTGATGTTCGCCGAATTGCGTGAAAAGGGCGAGCTTGATGTCCGGCTGCAAGCTTCACAACTTCCCCCATGGCATGATTTTGATCCCGAGAGCTGTTATCTGAGTTGGCAATTGACGCTGCATGCCAATGTCTCCCTGGACGAGGTCAAGGAGGTATTTGAATGGGTGGAGGATGAATGTCAGATTCGCTATCAGCCCCTCTTTGAAGCAGAACCGACCACTGAAGCCCCTATTGCCGAAGACACGGCTGTCGACAAGCCGCTTGTCAAAGCCCCGGACTTAAAGTCCGTCCCGCAAAACAAGGGCAATGAAAGCAGTTCCATCCGGGTCAGCACAGAAAAAATCGACATGCTGATCAACATGGTGGGCGAACTGGTTATCACCCAGGCCATGCTGGGCCAAATAGGCCGTCAGGATGAGATAGGCCCCGAGTCCATGTTGCTGTTGCAACAGGGGCTGGAACAACTGGCATCACACACCCGGGATTTGCAGGAAAGCGTAATGCAGATCCGCATGCTGCCCATCAGTTTTGCCTTTAACCGCTTCCCCCGCCTGGTACGTGACATAGGCCAGCAACTGAACAAAAAGGTCGAGCTGGAACTCAAGGGGGAAGACACCGAGCTGGACAAGACGGTGCTGGAAAAAATTGTCGACCCCATGGTGCACCTGGTGCGCAACTCCCTGGACCATGGCCTGGAAAGCCCGGAAACCAGACGCAAGTTCGGCAAGGCCGAGACAGGTACCATCACACTCAATGCCTTTCATCAGGGCGGCAACATAGTTATAGAAATTACCGATGATGGTGCCGGCCTCAATACCGCCAAGATCCTGGCCAAGGCCCGTGAAAAAGGTCTGGTGGGCGCCGACGAAGAACTCAGCGATGAGGCGATTCACCAGCTGATATTCAAGCCAGGATTTTCCACCGCCGACGCAGTGTCAGACCTTTCCGGTCGCGGTGTGGGCATGGATGTGGTCAAACGCAATATCCATGAACTCAACGGCAGCATAGAACTGAGCTCCCAGCCGGGCAAAGGCAGCCGCATTACCATACGTTTGCCTCTCACCCTGGCCATTCTCGACGGCCAGCTGGTGCGCATAGGCCGGCACATCTATGTGGTGCCACTGGTCTCAATTTATGAATCGTTGCAGGTCGCGCCCAGCCGTATCAATCGCCTGGGCGAAGGTCAGGAACTGATTCGGTTAAGGGACGAATACCTGCCCGTGGTTAAGGTGCATCAGGTGTTCAACCATGATGCCGAGGCCCGTGAAATCAAAGATGGCTTGGTGATGGTAGTCGACAACAGCAATGAAAAAGTGGGCCTCCTGGTGGATGAACTGTTGGCCCAGCAGCAAGTGGTGATCAAAAGCCTGGAGGATAACTACACCCGCATCCCCGGCATTTCGGGTGCCACCATACTGGGGGATGGCACGGTAGCGCTGATCATCGATGTTGCGGGTCTGGTGAATCTCGCCGGACTGCGCAATGGCAAAGAGCATGCAGCATAAGGAACGCTGACTATGGCAGACATAACACTGGAGCAACAGACAGAGGCAAATCAACAGTACCTCAGTTTTGTCATGGCCGGGGAAGAATACGGGCTGGATATATTGTCGGTGCAGGAAATCCGCGGTTGGGAAGCCACAACCGTGCTGCCCAATGCCCCCGTTTATGTCAAAGGGGTCATTAACCTGCGCGGCACCATAGTGCCAATCATAGATTTACGGCAAAAGTTCGGTATCAAGACCCTGGAATACGGCGCAACCACAGTAGTGATAGTGGTCAAGGTTGCCCTGGAACAAAGCCAGAAGGTGATTGGCATAGTGGTCGATGCCGTGTCCGACGTATTCAGCATTGACCAGGACGAAATCCGCCAGGCCCCTGACTTTGGTGCCGAGACCGATCTGAAATTTATCAAGGGGTTGGCCAATGTGCAGGACAAGATGGTGATACTGCTGGAAATCAACCGCTTGCTTGGCAGCGACATGCTGCCGGACCCCGCCACCTTAAGCAACATTCTGAACTCACTGGATCTGCCTCAGGCCGCCAGTGCCTGAACCCACACGAGAGGATCTAACATGGACGCAGGAATCAAGCCCCTGATGGGTAATCATCCCCTGACGCTGGCAGGTGTAATCACACTGACAATTGCTTTGTTACTGGGCCTGGTCGGTCAGACGGGCAGCTATGTTATCGCTACCCAGGCGCTGGCGCTGGCCTTGCTGCTGACAGGCATTGCCCGCCAGGGACGCTGGCATACTCAAGTCCGCGCGGCTCTGGATGCCATAGCCGACGCCCTGGACAGGGACAGCATAGGGCAACTGGGTCAGTATGAGATCCCAGGCTGGGAAAGCTTCGGAGCCAGGTTCAGGCAATGGTGGCAGGCACAGCAACAACGCAAAGCCACCCTTAAGGCCCTGGATATTTGTCAGGCCAACGTGATGCTGGCGACCCCGGAAGGTGAAATTGTCTACTTCAACCACTCACTGAAAAAGACCCTCACCGAAGCCGAAGAGGACATTCGTCAGGTGCTGCCGGATTTCAGCGTTTCCCACCTCAACGGCGCCAACATGGATGACTTCCATCGCAACCCAGCCCATCAGCGCAAGTTGATCAGCTCACTGAAGAGCGTCTATGCCACCCGCATCAAGGTAGGCAGCCGCACCTTCAGCCTGATAGCCTCCCCCGTGTTCGACGAGCAGCAACTACGCATCGCCACTGTGGTCGAATGGCAGGATCTGACCGAAAGCCTGGCCAAGCAGGAAGAGGCCGAAAAACTGCAAAGGGAAACCACCCGCATCAAACAGGCTTTGGACGTGTGCCAGGCCAATGTGATGATGGCCGATGAAAACTACAACATCACTTATTTCAACAAGTCCCTGGTGGAAATGCTGACCAGCAATGAAAAGCAGCTGCAGCAATCCATCAGCCGCTTTGAGGTTGCCCGCCTGATGGGCGCCAACATAGATATTTTCCATCAACATCCTGAGCACCAGCGGCAACTGCTGGATAAACTGACCAGCAGTTACCAAGCCAGGATCAAGGTGGCGGGGCTCACCTTCAACCTGATAGCCACGCCGGTATTCGACAATGGCAAACGCACGGGGACAGTGGTTGAGTGGCGCGATATGACGCAACAACTGGAACGGGAGGAGCGGGAGCAGCGCCTGGCGGAAGAAAATGCCCGCATCAGGCAAGCGCTGGACAATGTGTCGTCCAATACCATGGTGGCCGACAATGACTGCAACATCATCTATCTCAATGGCGCGGTGCAGAACATGTTCAAAACCGCCCAAAAAGATATCAACCGGGACCTGCCCAATTTCAATGCAGATAGGCTCATAGGCCAGAACATAGACCTGTTCCACAAGCATCCGGCCCACCAACGCAACATTCTCGGCGGCCTCAGTTCAACCTACGACAGCCAGCTCAAGGTGGGTGGCCGCACCTTCAGGATCATCGCCAACCCCATTCACGACGCCAACGGCCAGCGAATTGGCACAGTGGTGGAATGGTCCGATAGAACCGCCGAAGTGGCCATAGAGCACGAGATTGACGGCATAATCGCGGCCGCCAGTGCCGGCGATCTGAGCCAGCGCATCGCCACCGAAGATAAGGCCGGCTTTTTCCTCAACCTGTCCAAGGGACTCAACAGCCTGGTGACCATAGCCGACAACGTGATATCCGATGTGGCCGATGTTCTCGACGGCCTGGCCAAGGGGGATCTGACCCGCAAGATCCAGGGGGACTACCAGGGGCAATTCGGCAAGCTGAAAACAGACGCCAACGCCACAGTCACCCGCCTGACCGAAGTTTTGATGGGGATCAGCGAATCGGCCAATACCGTCACCTCGGGTGCCGAGGAAATCGCCCAGGGCAACACGGATCTCAGCCAGCGCACCGAAGAACAAGCGGCCTCGCTGGAAGAAACCGCCTCCAGCATGGAACAGATGACCGCGACCGTGAAGCAAAGCGCCGAGAATGCCACCCTGGCCAACAAGCTGGCCCAGGAGGCCAGCAACAAGGCCAACCACGGCGGCAAGGTGGTCAAGCAAGCCGTGTCGGCCATGGAAGCCATCAATGACTCCAGCAAACGCATTGCCGATATCATCAGCGTCATAGATGAAATCGCCTTCCAGACCAATCTGTTGGCGCTCAATGCCGCGGTGGAAGCCGCCCGCGCCGGTGAGCAGGGCCGCGGCTTTGCCGTGGTGGCCGGTGAAGTTCGCAACCTGGCCCAGCGCAGTGCCGGTGCCGCCAAGGAAATCAAGGAATTGATCCGCGACAGCGTGAACAAGGTCAACGACGGCACCTCGCTGGTGAATCAATCCGGCTCGACCCTGCAGGAGATAGTCCAGGCCGTCTCCAAGGTGGCCGATATGATCAGCCAGATAAGCATAGCCGCCGAGCAGCAGGCATCAGGGATCCAGGAGGTTAACAAGGCCGTCGCCCAAATGGATGAAATGACCCAACAAAACGCCGCCCTGGTGGAGGAGGTGTCAGCCGCCGGTGATGCCATGGCCGAGCAGGCCCGCAATATGAAACGTCAGCTGGGCTTTTTCAGAACCGGGGACCATGCCGCCGCGCCACTGGCGTTGGTATCCGGCGATAAACGCCCGGTGGCCAGTTTCAAGGCCAGCAAGGAGGAGTGGCACGAATTCTAAACCGGCTCGGCAAATGACGGAGGGCAGGCATCTTGGTGTTTACATCAGAAAAGGAATTTCCGATGACCGCGGCCAACTTCAATTTTATCAGGGAGTTGGCCTACGGCCAGACGGGCATAGTGTTGCCGGAGCGTAAAAAACACATGGTCTATTCCCGCCTGTGCCGGCGATTACGTTTGTTGGGCCTGAGGAATTTTGACCAGTATTGCGCGCTGCTGCAGACCGAGGAAGCCGAGTTGGGGCAGTTTATTAATGCCCTGACCACCAATCTGACGTCTTTTTTTCGGGAAAGACATCACTTTCAATACCTTGAAAATCACTTAATGCCCCTGTGGCAAAAACGCAGCAGCAAGCGTTTAAGGATCTGGTCTTCGGCCTGCTCCTCCGGTGAAGAGCCATACAGCATAGCCATGACCCTGGCGCGCCATTTCAATCGTGGCGGTTGGGATTTGAAGATCCTGGCCACGGACGTGGACACCAATGTGCTGACCCGGGCCGAGGCCGGCCTGTATTCGGCCGAGGTGCTCGACAGCCTGTCCGAGTCGTTCAGGGACGAGTATTTCAGTCTCCAGCAACACCAGTACCGCATTCACAATGACATCCAAAAGCTGGTTTACTTTCGGCAACTGAATTTGCTGGAATCCTGGCCCATGCAGGGGCCGTTTGATGCCATCTTTTGTCGCAACGTACTGATTTACTTCGACCAGGATACAAAGCGAAAAATCATCAGCAGGTTCAGAAAGCTGCTCAGCGATGACGGCTTCCTTTTCATCGGTCATTCGGAAACCCTGACCCAGATTTCTGATGAGTTTGAGCTGATTGGCCAAACCATCTACAAACCCAGGTTGGCACAATGCGCACAGCCGCAGCTCAGGAGCGCCAGATGATCAAAGTGCTGGTGGTGGACGACTCGCCGCTGGTGCAGCAGCTGCTCAGCCATATGCTGTCCCAGGCCGAAGATATACAGGTGGTCGGCTGTGCCGGCGATCCCTATGAGGCCAGGGAAATGATCAAGGCCCTGTCGCCCCACGTGCTGACCCTCGACGTGGAAATGCCCAAAATGGATGGCATAGCCTTTCTGCGCAACCTGATGAAACTCAGGCCCATGCCTGTGGTAATGATCTCCACCCTGACAGAGAAAGGTGCCGCCATCACGTTGGAAGCGCTGGCATTGGGTGCGGTGGACTATATCTGCAAACCCAAGCACGACCTCAGCATTACCCTGTTGGAATACCAGGAAGAATTGTTGGAAAAAGTACGCCTGGCGGCGTCAAGCCGGGTTCACCCACCCAGCCCACCACCCCAAATCACCACAGCGCCCGAGGGCAAACTCAAAAATCGGCTGGTCGCCATAGGGGCGTCCACCGGTGGCACCGAGGCCATTCAACGACTGGTGACGCCGCTGCCGGAAAGCTTTCCGCCGATACTGATAGCCCAGCACATACCAGCGGCCTTCAGCGCCTCCTTTGCCCGTCGATTGGACAGTTATGCCCGGATGACGGTTATCGAATCTCGGGGAGGCGAAATAGTTAAACCCGGCATGGTCTATATTGCCCCGGGCCATGCCCACCTGGTGGTCGAACGCCGCGGGGGTCATATGTTCACCGCCCTGCGGGATACGGATCCCGTCAATCGCCACAAGCCCTCGGTGGATGTACTGTTCGACAGCGTGGCCGAAATCGGGGCCAAGTCGACCATCGGCGTGTTGCTGACGGGTATGGGCCGGGACGGCGCCAGGGGCCTGATGAACCTGCGCCAACAGGGTGGTTACACCCTGGCCCAGGATGAGGCCAGTTGCGTGGTCTGGGGTATGCCGGGGGCGGCGGTGGAACTGGGCGCAGCCTGTGAGCAGGTGCATCTGGACCGCATGGCGGGCCGCTTGTTGCAACTGCTCAAGTCCGACTAGCCGTGGTCAATCAGGGCTCTTGCGGCCACTCGCCGTTGTCCATGGGGCGAACCCAGGCCTGGGAAAACCAATAATAACCACTGTGACTGCGACTGGGTGCGGTGCAATTGTAGCGCGAGCGCCCGGGGGGCAGATCACGAGCGGCCTGAATACGCATCCGCTGACCATCCAGCCATTCGGGCTTTTGCGGACCTTGACCCGAGACATAACACATCATCTGCAGCGGATTGAAATCCTGGGTATCCAGGGTCAATTCCAGCAGGGGACGACGCTCGTCCACAGCCAATTGGGGATTGCTGCGGTTCTGCTTCAGCACGGGCATATTAAGGCTGCTCAGCTTGGTTTTCAGCTCTCCCAATTCTCCATAACGCCCGCCCACGGGAAAACGTGGCAAGGCGGTCAAGGCCGAATACTTACCGGCGGCACCCGACTGTTGACCAAAGCCGACAAAGCCTTGCTTTTCCAGCCATAACTGTAAGTCCGCATTGTATTCACCATAGGGATAGGCGAACAGTTTCAAACTCTTGCCGCTGATTTTCTCGATTTCGGCCTCGGTGTTAAGAATATTGGTTTCCATACGCGCCAACCAGGCGGCGGCATCTTCCCCCGGCAAGCGACGGATCAGGTGCTCGTGGCCATAGCTGTGATTGGCCAGATCCACCCCCGAGGCCGCCAGGCGCTTGAGTGTTTCGCGACTCATCATGCCACCAAAGCCCTTGTCCATGGGTTCAATGGCGACAAACAGGGTGTAGGGGAATCCGTATTGTTTTAGTATGGGGTCCGCATTGTCGGCTATGTTCTGGTAACCATCGTCAAAGGTGATGGCGACCGTTTTGGGCGATAGTACCGAGCCCTCCCTTATGGCTTCGACCAGGCGACTCAGGGGCACCACCTTGAAGTCATTGGCGGCCAAATAGGCCATATGCTCGGCAAACTGCGCCACGGACACGCTGGTGGCCGCCGGAGTATTGTCGGCAACATGATGGTACTGCAGGATCACGGCGGCCCGCGCCGGGATGGACAACAACAACAGCAGGACAGCAGCAAAGCAAGACCGCAACATGAATAGTAACCTTCTGAATATGATGAATATATCTTCCCTGTGGCGGGACAGCACCAAACATAAGGCGCTATTTGCCCTGGCATTGCCCATGATGCTGTCCAATATCACAGTTCCCTTGCTGGGCTTGGTGGATACGGCCGTCATTGGCCATTTGAGCGACGCCTATTATTTGGGAGCCGTGGCCTTTGGGTCAATGGTGATCACCCTGATTGTCTGGTTGCTCGGCTTTTTACGCATGGCCACCACGGGTCTGGTGGCTCAGGCCTGGGGCGCTGGCAATCATAAAGCTCAGGCCCAAACCCTGTGGCAGGGTCTGGCGCTGGCGGCCCTGCTGGGACTTGGGATCCTGCTGCTGCAATCCCCCCTGTGGCAGCTGGCACTCTGGTGCGCGGACGCCAGTCCCGAGGTCAGCCATTTTGGCAGTCAGTACTTTGCCATTCGAATCTGGTCGCAACCCCTGGCGCTGGCCAATCTGGTGATGCTCGGTTGGTTATTGGGCCGAGGTCGTTCCAAGGCCGCCATGTGGCAACTGATAGTCTCCAACCTCGCCAATATAGCCCTGGATCTGTTGTTTGTACTGGGATTCCATTGGGGGATCAGCGGCGCAGCCCTGGCTTCGGTACTGGCAGATCTGTTTGCCTTTTTGCTGTTGGCCACCCTCACCCGCCGGGAATTGATGGCCATCAACAGCCTCGCCCTCCCTAACTGGCATAGCCTGCAGCAGGGTATGGGCCGACTGCTGCGGCTGAATCTGGATATTTTTATCCGCAGCCTGTGCCTGCAGGCCGCCTTCGCCTTTATGACCTTCAAGGGGGCAGGCCTCGGCGATGTGCAGCTGGCGGCCAATGCCGTGCTCTTGAACCTTATGATGCTGATTGCTTATGCCCTGGATGGGATTGCCTATTACGCCGAAGTGCAGACGGGCAACGCCATAGGCCGACGTGACAATGTCGGTTTGCAACAAGGTGTGGTGCTGGCCTTCTTTTGGTCAGCCGTGTTTGCCCTGTTGTTTTCCCTCACCTTTCTGCTGCTGGGCCCCTGGATGATAGCCCTGCTGACGGATATAACCGAGGTCAGAACCGAAGCCAATCGGCTGCTACCCTGGCTTATTGGCCTGCCCCTGCTGGGATTTGGCTGCTTCCTGTTTGATGGCGTCTATATCGGCGCCTCCAAGGGACGGGTGATGCGCAACGGCATGCTGCTTGCCTGCGCCGGGGTATTTTTCCCCATCTGGTGGTTAAGTCAGGATTGGGGCAATGGGGCTCTGTGGCTCGCCCTGTCTTGCTTTATGTTGGCCCGCAGCCTGAGCCTGGGCGGGCATTATTTGCTGACCCGCCACAATTTCGAACGGACATAAAAAAACGCGGCCTTGGCCGCGTTTTCAACGAAGTTCACTCTTACTGGTAAGAGTGATCGCCGTGTTGGTGATCGGTCACGTCGCGCACACCGGACAGTTCGCCCGGGAACATATCCAGCAGCTGCTTCTCAATACCATCCTTGAGGGTCACGTCCACCATGGAACAACCGTTACAGCCACCGCCAAATTGCAGCACGGCTACGCCCTCAGCGGTGATTTCCACCAGCATGACATTACCGCCATGGCTGGCCAGCTGAGGATTGATCTCGGATTGGATCACATACTCAATACGCTCAACCAGGGGAGCATCACCGGCCACCTTGCGCATCTTGGCATTGGGGGCCTTGAGGGTCAGCTGTGAACCCAACTGATCGCTGACGAAATCTATACTGGCATCCTCGAGGAAGGGCGCGCTCTTTTCATCCACCATGGCGTTGAAACCATTGAACTCCAGTTCAATATCATCATCTTCCACTGCATCGGGAGGGCAGTAGGACACACCGCACTCGGCATGGGCCGTGCCGGGGCTGATAACGAATACGCGGATATTGGTGCCTTCTGGCTGATCGGCCAGCAACTTCACAAAGTGCGCCTGGGCGGCTTCGGAAATGGTAATCATGTAGAGCTTGCTCCCGGCAGGATAAACCTGAGTGAATTACTAAGAATTAGGCTTATCATACTCCCCTTGCCGGCCGGAGTGTAGTCCCAAGGCTCCGGAGCCGGGGCAAAAAATCCCCAACAGCCGCGTCGCATTCGGTAGCTCCGGACATAGCGGTTGGCATACACCATCCCAAGCTGTTAATTTAAAAGCCATTACAAATACAAAAATAGAAATTCGCCATGAATTCAAGCCTGTTTTGTCGCGTCCTGCTGCTCTGTGGTCTGTTGCTGCCCTTGGGTTTAGTAGCGGCGCAGGACAAAACTGACGCCCTGGAAACCTATTTGGGTTACCCCCTGGGCTCCTGGCATCTGCGCCATGATCAGATAAACGGCTTTCTGCAGCAGTTGGCCGCAGGCAGCGACAGGGTGTCACTGGAAAGCACCGGCTTCAGCCATGAGCACAGGGAACAGCTGACCGCGGTCATCACCTCACCCACGAACCAGGCCAGGTTGGCTCAGATCCTCGCCAATCGCAGTCGGGTCAAACAGGGAACGGCGGAGCAGGATCTGTTGATAATCTGGTTGGCCTATTCCATCCATGGCGACGAGGCCAGTGGTGCCCACGCTGCCATGGCGCTGGCCCAGCAACTGGCGCAAAGCCGGGAGCAATGGGTACAGGAGCTGCTAACCCAGGCGGTGGTGCTGATTACACCCACCCAGAATCCGGATGGCTTCGATCGTTTCTCCACTTGGGCCAACGGCAATGCCGGACTCAATCCGGTCAGCGACGAGGAGCACAGGGAGCATATGCAGGCCTGGCCCGGTGGGCGTTACAATCATTTCCTGGCCGATCTTAACCGTGATTGGCTGTTCCTGCGCCAACCCGAAACCCGTGGCCGGATAGCCCTGTTCCATAAGTGGCAGCCCCATCTGGTGTGCGACTTCCACGAAATGGGCCACAACCAGAGCTATTTCTTCCAACCCGGGGTACCGGAACGCACCCATCCCCTGACCTCGAAACGCAATCAGGAACTGACCGATAAGCTGGCCAATTTCCACCGCCGGGCTTTGGACGGCCGTAAACAGCCTTATTTCAGCCGCCAGTCCTTCGATGATTTTTTCTATGGCAAGGGCTCCACCTACCCCGACATCAACGGCGCCGTGGGTATGCTGTTTGAACAGGCCAGTGCCCGAGGCCAGATACAGGATTCAGATTTCGGCCCTGTCAGCCTGCAACAGGCCTTAGGCAATCACCTGACGACCTCCGTCTCCAGCCTGCAGGGCGCCCTCGCGCTGAAAGCCGAGCTGCTCGATTACCAACGCGCCTTCTACCGCGGCAAACGCAATCTGGGGCGCAGCGGCAAACTCCTGTCGACCCGGGGTGACGGCGCCGCCCGGGATGATTTGGCCGCATTGCTCAGGCAACATCAGGTGCAATACTCATACCTGCGCCAGGACATCAGGGAAGACAAAAAAGTCTTCCGCGCCATGGACAGCCTGTTTGTTCCCGACGAGCAACCTCAGTCGGCGCTGCTGGCGGCGCTGTTCGATCAGCGTACCGAATTTGCCGATGCCACCTTCTACGATGTGTCGGCCTGGGACCTGGCTTCGGCCTACAACCTGGCAGTTGAAAACGACTTTCGTCCCGAGTGGGAACAGCTGAGCGAACTGCCGCTGCTGCCCCCCAGGTTCGAACCGAGCGACGCCGCCGTCGCCCTGCTGCTGGACTGGCGCCAGGGCAACGCCGCGGCGGCGCTGGCAAAATTACAGGCCAGGGGCGTCAGGGTGAGAGTCGCCTCCAAGCCCTTCACCCAGAGACAGTCGGGTCGCAACCGGGAATATGGCCCGGGTACCCTGCTGATACTGCTGCAACAACCGGGGTTTGAAGCCGGTGAAATACAGGCCCTGACGCAGCAACTGGCGCACCAATTTGGATTGCCACTGGAGCAGAGCCTCTCGGCCCAGGCCATGGTCGGCGCCGATCTCGGCAGCGATGACTTTTATCCGCTCACCCCCATCAAACCTCTGCTGGTGAGTGGCCGTGGCAGTGAACCCACAGAAGTGGGCGAACTCTGGCAATACCTGGACACCCGGATTGGCATCCCCACGCCCCTGGTGGACAGCGATCGTCTGGAGAAGGTCACCCTGGAAAACTACAGCCATCTGCTGCTCGCCGACGGTGACTATATGCATCTGGATGAGGATGTTGGCCGCAAACTGGCCAACTTTGTCAACACAGGCGGAGTCATCATAGCCCAGAAGGGTGCCCTGATCTGGCTTAAGAAACGTAACCTGCTGCGCACCGATGTCAGGGAAGATCGCTTCTTCCTGCAGCAGTTCAGTACCGCAGAACTGAGCTGGGAAGACAGGGAAAGCTTCAAGGCCCGTCAGGCCATTGGTGGCGCCATCCTCGAATGGCAACTCGATCCCCTGCACCCCTTAAGCTGGGGGCTGGGCAGCGCCAGCCTTCCAGTGATGAAAAATCAGGTGCTGGGACTGGCGGACAGCAGCGATCCCTTTGTGGAAGCCGCCCATTACCGGGATCCGCCGCTGCGCAACGGTTTCCTGGCTCCCGAGTATGGCCGCGCCTTTGGCGGCACCACGGCCATGGTGGCCGAACCCCGGGGCAAAGGGGCCGTGGTCGCCCTGGCCGATAATCTCATGTTCCGCAATGTCTGGCTTGGTGCCGAGCGTGTCTATGCCAATGCCTTGTTTTTCCTGCCTGTGGCCCTGGGCAATTAATCGGACAGCACCTCTGACAACAGGCCCGGCGCTTCGGCCCGGGCCAAACACCAGACCTGTACCGCCACACCTGAGCCCCGAAACAAGGCAGCGATTTCCCGCGCCGTGGCTCCCGTGGTCACCACATCATCCACCAGGGCAATGCGCTGCCAGGGGCATGGCCGGTTCAAACTGAAAGCATTTGCCAGGTTGCGCCTGCGGGCCTTGCCATCAAGTCCTTCCTGGGGCCGGGTATCCAGGCAACGACTCACCAGACTATCGTCCAGGGGCAAACCGCTGTAGCGGGCCAGTTCGGCGGCAATCAGCCAGGCTTGGTTAAAACCCCGGCTGCGTTGCCGCTTGGGATGCAAAGGCACGGGCACCAACACCTGGGGCAATTGAATTAGCCCAAGCAGGCTCAATCTGTGGGCCCTTTGCCACAGCAGCTGACACAACACCGCCAGGGGAGCCAGTTGCTGCCTGTGCTTGATGGCGGCAATCACACTGCCCAGACCATGGTGATAGCTGGCCGGCGCCACCACGGCCAGGGTATCAAGCCTTTGACAGCTGCCGCAGAAGCCGGATTCCTGCGGCAAACCACGACCGCAACCCAGACATACGGGCCCCTGATAGAGGGTGCTGGCGAGACAGGTATCGCACAACCCGGTATGTTCAGCCGGGATAGACAGATGACAGAGCAGACAACGGTTGGGTAAACTAGCGGCGAGCCAGGCGCCCAGCCGCCACAGTGAATCTAATTTCATGTTTCTTCCCTGAACCCCGAGAGGCCGCAGTGCAAGCTTCCCTTCATAGCGACATTTTTGGCGATGGCCCGCCGCTGGTATTGCTCCATGGCTGGGGCATGAACGGTAAGGTGTTTTCGCCCCTGCAACAGGCCTTGTCCAAGTATAAGGTGCACTGTGTTGATCTGCCGGGCTTTGGTTTGAGCCCCGCCATAGCAGGCGATCTCGATGCCTGGGTCGATGCCCTGATGGCCATGGCGCCCGCCGATGCCGTGTGGGCCGGTTGGTCTCTGGGTGGCCTGGTCGCTACCCGGGCGGCACAAAGGCACCCGCAGCGACTGGCGGGCCTTATCACCATTGCCAGTTCACCCTGCTTTATGGCCAGGGAGCAGGAAGCCTGGCCCGGAATAGCGCCCAAGGTATTGGCACAGTTTGAAGCGGAATTGCAGCAGGATCTGCCCCGCACCATAGAAAGGTTCCTGGCCATCCAGGCCATGGGCAGCGACAGCGCCAGGGAAGACATCAAACGCATTAAGGAACTGGTGTTGTCGCGGCCATTACCCCAGGCCTCGGCGCTGGCCCAGGGCCTGAGCATGTTGGAGCTGGTTGATCTCAGACCGGGACTGGCCACCATGGACCTGCCCTGGCTGCGGATCTGGGGCCGCCTCGACGGCCTGGTGCCCAGAAGGATGATGGGCCAGCTGCCTTCAAATTCCAGCACCGAAGACAAGGTTCTGGCCAAGGCGTCACACGCCCCGTTTATCTCCCACGGCGATGAATTTGTGCACTGTGTAACCGATTGGCTCGACAGACTTTATTCCGACAAGGAAAGCGGCTAATATTTAACCAGAAATCTTAGCCGGACGCCTTTCTATGCTGCTGGTCAGTCACTACCCCCAGGTTCCGCTCGCGACATCCAATGCCGCGACCGACGCCGCTCGGGTAGATAATCAGCTGCGTCCCCCCATCATACCCCCAAGCGAAGCCACCAAGGGCCATGAAGAGCGTGCCTTTAACCCGCAACATGAGCGCACCGCAGATGAGCCCCAGATCCAGTCGCGGCTGCAGCAGCGGGTCGAGGAAAGGCAGCAACAACATCAGGGCTCGCAACAGGAACAGCAGCAGCGCCACGCCGGTGAACAGCAGCAAAGCCGCCAGGCGCCGTCACGACCGCTGAAGATACCGGCCAAACAACATCCGGCCCTGTCACGCAAAGACATCAAGGTGCGCAGCGAAACCCGCAGCCCTCAGCCCAAGGCCAATCAGGGCACCAGTCCCCAGGCCGGCATGCCGGAGCAGTTCTACCGCACCATTGCCGCCCATGTGAGTGAGTTCTACGCCGGACGCACCGCTCCGGAGGAAGAGCCGGCGCTGTCGGCCTGGATCTGAACTGCCATAAAAGTAAAAACGCAGCCGAGGCTGCGTTTTTTCATGCCCTTTAGGGATCAGGACTTTTTCAGTTTGGCAAAAGCATCGGCAAAGGCATTGCCCATGGCGGCGTTGGCCGGTTGCGGCTTGCTGCCCTGGCGTTGACCGCCTTTGGGCTGGCCACCACGCGGGTTGGGCTGCCCACCCTTGTGCTGTTGTGGCTTGGCGCTCTTGACCTCGGGCTTCTCGTCGAGGCGCATGGTCAGGCCGATACGCTTGCGCTCCACATCCACTTCCATCACCTTGACCTTGACCACGTCACCGGCCTTGACCACTGTGTGGGGATCGCTGACAAACTTGTCCGCCAGGGACGAAATGTGCACCAGACCATCCTGGTGTACGCCTATGTCCACAAAGGCGCCGAAGTTGGTGACATTGGTGACCACGCCTTCAAGGATCATCTCAGGCTTAAGATCGCGGATTTCATGGACCCCGTCCTTGAACTGGGCGGTCTTGAATTCACCGCGGGGATCGCGACCCGGTTTATCCAACTCCCGCAAAATGTCGGTGATGGTCGGCAGACCGAATTCCTCGGTAACAAAATCCTTGGGATTGATGCCACGGATAAGCTCGGTATTGCCTATCAGGCTGTCGATGGCCAGGGACTTGGCGGCGGCAATACGCTGCACCAGGGCATAGGTCTCGGGGTGTACCGCCGAGGCATCGAGCGGGTTGTCCCCATCCCGGATCCGCAGGAAGCCGGCGGCCTGTTCAAAGGCCTTGGGGCCAAGGCGCGGCACCTTGAGCAATTCCTTGCGGTTTTTAAACTGACCGTGCTCATCGCGGTAATCCACCAGATTCTTGGCCAGGGTCTTGTTGAGACCGGACACCTGACTCAGCAGTGGCACCGAGGCCATGTTGAGATCGACGCCGACGCTGTTTACGCAATCTTCCACCACCGCTTCCAGGGAGTGCGACAGCTGACTCTGACTGACATCGTGCTGATACTGGCCCACACCGATGGACTTGGGCTCAATCTTCACCAACTCGGCCAGAGGATCCTGCAGGCGCCGGGCGATGGACACGGCACCGCGAATGGACACGTCGAGATCCGGGAATTCGTTGGCCGCCAGTTCCGAGGCCGAATACACGGACGCACCGGCCTCGCTGACCATGACCTTGGTCAGGCCCGGATGGGTATCGCGCAGGCTGGCGATAAGCTCGCCCGCCAGCTTATCGGTTTCACGGGAGGCGGTGCCGTTACCCACGGCAATCAGTTCCACCTTGTACATGGTCACCAGGTTCGCCAATGTGCGCAGCGACTTGTCCCACTGGTTCTGGGGCTCATGGGGGAACACTGTGGTGTGGGCCACCAGTTTGCCTGTGTCGTTGACCACGGCCACCTTAACCCCGGTGCGCAGCCCGGGATCCAGCCCCAGGGTGGCCTTGGAGCCTGCAGGCGCCGCCATCAGCAGATCGCCGAGGTTGCGGGCGAAGACCTTGATGGCATCCAACTCGGCCACTTCACGCATCCGTGACACAAATTCGGTTTCCATTTGCAGCGAAATCTTGATGCGCCAGGTGGCGGTCACCACAGACTTGAGCCACATATCCACGGCGCAGCTGCCAAGTTTAAGCCCAAGATGATCGGCAATAATGACTTCGCAATAACTGCCGCTGCCGGGCTCGGCACCCGGGTCGGCATTCATCGACAGGCTGAGTATGCCCTCGTTGCGGCCCCGCAGCATGGCCAGCGCCCTGTGTGACGGTACCTTGGCCATGGGTTCGCTGTGCTCAAAATAGTCGCGGAACTTGGCACCTTCCTTTTCCTTGCCCGCCATCACCCGGCTCTCGATCACCGCGCTGTGTTCCAGCTGCTCACGCACCTTGCGCAGCAGTTCGGCATCTTCGGCAAAACGCTCCATCAGGATATAACGGGCACCATCCAGCACGGCGCGGGCATCGGCAAATCCGGCCTCGGCCTGGATAAAGGCGGCGGCTTCGGCTTCGGGATCGACAGCGGCGTCGCCCCGGGCGGCCAGCAGTTTATCGGCCAGAGGTTCAAGACCGGCTTCAATGGCAATCTGGCCCTTGGTGCGACGCTTGGGCTTGTAGGGCAGATACAGATCTTCAAGACGGGTCTTGTTGTCGGCGGCATTGATGGCGGCCTTAAGTTCAGGGGTCAACTTGCCCTGGGCCTCAATGGAGGACAGGATCACCTGGCGGCGATCGGCCAGCTCACGCAAATAGCCCAGGCGACTGAACAGGTTACGCAACTGGGTGTCATCCAGGCCACCGGTCACTTCCTTACGGTAACGGGCGATAAAGGGCACTGTGGCGCCTTCATCCAGCAGGGCTATGGTGGCATTGACCTGTTGCTCGCGAACACTCAGTTCGTCGGCAATAATCCGCGCTATATCAGACATAATCAGTTAAAAATTCCATTGCAAATGCGTTGGCCCAAAGATACCACAGCCAGGGAGACCGGGCATGCCTGGGCGGTGAAAACCGGGCTTTTCGGCGAAAAACTTCCCCCGACCGGTTCAATCTTCCGGTTCGAAGGCTTGGTATCGGATGCAGTTAATAAACCATTCCTTGCGCCCCGAGGGGGTCTGGACGCTGATTTCATCGTCCACCTGTTTGCCTATCAGCGCCCGCGCCATGGGGGAGTCTATGGTGATGTAACCCTTCTTGGTGTCGATTTCATCCTTGCCAACGATTCGATAGCGCACCACAGTGCCCTCGTCGTTTTCCAGCTCCACCCAGGCACCGAAGAACACCTTGCCTTCCTGCTGCGGCGAGTAATCCACTATCTTGAGTTCCTCCAGACGTTTGAGCAGGTAACGTACCCGGCTGTCTATCTGGCGCAGCAATCGCTTGTTATAGGTGTAGTCGGCATTTTCCGAGCGATCCCCCTGGGCGGCGGCTTCCTGTACCTTGAGGGTGATCTCGGGGCGGTATTCCTTCCAAAGATACTTGAGCTCTTTGTCCAGGGTTTCCCAGCCCTTACGGGTAATGAGATGGGCTTTTTTTGTCATGGGGCAGCAGAATTCTGAATTGATTCGCAATGCCTGAGGTTATACCAGAGCCGGGGATGGGATCAAAGCCGCCGGCTTATGCTTGGTTACAATTTACCGTTTCAGAGTCAGGATCACTGCCTTTCCAATAAAATTCACTATAATTCATTGTGTTGTATCCGGATTTCAGCTGGAGCAAGCCCGGGATGCAAACAGGCGTCAAATGCGTCACTCTGGTCAGGCGCAGATAATTGCGGCTATAGTAACGCTTTCAATATCAGCCAGTTGTTCAGGTTTTACCGGCCCCCGGCCGGACACAAGGATTTACCATGGGACAAGAAACCTCGAAAATTCTCGTTGTCGATGATGATATGCGCCTGCGGGCCCTGCTGGAGCGTTATCTGGTCGAGCAAGGCTATCAGGTGCGCAGCGCCGCCAATGCGGAGCAGATGGACCGCCTGTTGGAAAGGGAGAATTTTCATCTGCTGGTGCTGGATCTGATGTTGCCCGGCGAAGATGGCCTGTCCATCTGCCGCCGCCTGCGTCAGCAGGAAAATCCCATCCCCATTGTTATGCTGACCGCCAAGGGTGACGAGGTGGACAGAATCATAGGCCTGGAACTGGGTGCCGATGACTACCTGCCCAAACCCTTCAATCCGCGGGAACTGCTGGCGCGGATCAAGGCCGTCATGCGGCGTCAAACCACGGAAATCCCGGGTGCTCCGGCGCAGCAGGAAGAGGAAATCGCCTTCGGCGAATTCAGGCTCAATCTGGCAACCCGCGAGATGTACCATGGCGATGAGGCCATTTCCCTCACCAGCGGTGAATTTGCGGTACTCAAGGTGCTGGTCACCCACCCCAGGGAACCCCTGTCACGGGATAAGCTGATGAACCTGGCCCGGGGCCGGGATTACTCGGCACTGGAGCGTTCCATCGATGTGCAGGTATCACGCCTGCGGCGTCTGATAGAGAAAGATCCTGCCAACCCCCGCTATATCCAGACAGTTTGGGGCCTGGGCTATGTGTTTGTGCCCGATGGCACGGCGCGGCGCTGAGCCGGAGCAGTAGATGAATCACTCCTGGTGGCAGCGCCTGCTGCCCCGCAGTGCCTTCAGCCAGACTGTGATGCTGATTGGCTGTTTGTTGCTGATCAACCAATTGGTGTCCTACGTTTCGGTCGCCCTCTACGTGATCAAACCCAGCTATCAGCAAATTAACCAGCTGATTGCCCGCCAGGTCAGTTTTCTGTTTGCCGACGGCATAGAGTTGGGCCGCGAACACCTGACGGTTGTCGATGCCCTCAATGCCAAGGTCAAAGACGACAGCATGAAGGTGTATAACCAGAAGCAGGCCCGGGAAGCCGGGGTCGAGCAGGCAACCTACTATGGTCTGCTGTCAAACCAGATGTCCGACTATCTGGGCGGCAAGGCCGAGGTGCGCATTACCCAGGGCGAGACGCTGCAGATTTGGATCCGGCCGCCCCAGGCCCCCGCCCTGTGGATCCGGGTGCCACTGACCGGCTTCAACGAGATGGCGCTGTCTCCCCTGACTTTGTATCTGATGGTGATCGGCGCCCTGAGTGTGGCCGGTGGCTGGTTATTTGCCCGCAAGCAAAACAAACCCTTGAAGGCCCTGCAACAGGCCGCCATGGCGGTATCGAGGGGGGATTTTCCGGAGCCGCTGGCCCTGCGCGGCTCAAGCGAAATAGTTGAAGTGACCAATGCCTTCAACCAGATGTCCCACAGCATGAAGCAATTGGAGCAGGACAGGGCCTTGCTGATGGCCGGCATATCCCACGACCTGCGCACCCCTTTGACCCGGATCCGACTTGCATCTGAGATGATGGTCGATGAGGACGCCTACCTCAAAGACGGCATTGTGGCCGACATTGAGGACATGGACGCCATCATTAACCAATTTATTGCTTATATCCGCCAGGATCAGGAAGCGGTGCGGGAGCTTATACCCCTAAACCCTTTAATCCAGGAGTTGGCCCAGGCCGAGTCGAAACGCGACGGCACCATAGAGCTGGCACTGACCGACTGCCCGGAGATCCCCATGCAGGCCATTGCCATCAAACGGGTCTTGGGAAATCTGGTGGAAAACGCCTTCCGTTACGGCAATGGCTGGGTGCGGATTTCTTCCCTGTTCGATGGTCGCCGGGTCGGCTTTGCGGTGGAAGATAATGGCCCCGGCATTCCCGAGCAGCAGATCCCCAAGTTGTTTCAACCTTTCACCCAGGGCGACAGCGCCCGTGGCAGCGTCGGCTCCGGTCTGGGGCTGGCCATCATCAAGCGCATAGTGGACAGGCACCAGGGTAAGGTCAGCCTGAGTAACAGGCCGGAAGGCGGCCTGCGGGCCGAGGTTTGGCTGCCACTGGAATGACAATCTAGTCGTCATCAATCTGTCATCTTAACGTCATATGCTGGCGCCGACTCAGGCACTTTGACTACGGCGTAATCAAGATGAAGATTTCCACCCTATCCCTGACTGCATCCGCCATTTTATTGGTGTTGGCGGCCACCCTGGCCGGCATAGTGCTCTGGAGCAGTGAGCAGCGCCAGCAACTGGAATTACAGGGCCAAACCCTGGAGCAGATACAGCGCAGCTTTCTGGTGGAAGTACGCCGCGAATTGGAACACTACCTTGGCAGCGGCGATGCCAGCCAACTGGAGTCGGCCCGCAGCCAGCTGCAACAGATGCAGGTCAGCATTGCCGAAGTGGACAATCCGGCAGCCACAGAGCTCAGCCAATTGCTGAAACAATTTGCCGGCGAGCTGAACACCAAGTACCGCGCCGCCGGCAAGCTGTCGGGCAACCCCAGGCAGCTGTTGGCCCACGCCGAAACCGAGCTGCTGGACTTTAACCGGCGTCTGGCGGACTACGGTACCCAGGGCCTGACCATCAACGAGCCCCTGGCCCGGAAATACCTTGCCCTGAGCAGCACCCTGCCCCCGCTGGTTTACCAACTGTCTCAACTGAGCGAAGGCTATCTGATTGGCAAAGATCAACGCCTGCAGGGGATACTGGCCACCAAACTCGATGAACTGGACGCCTGGCGCCAAAGCCTGTCGCAGCTTGCCGATATCGGCATTTACCGGGTGGAGGAAGTGGATGAGTTTGCCCTTGGCGAGCAGGAAGCGGAAAAAACCGAGGTAGGGGCCGAGTACCGCAGTGAGCTGGTGAGTCTGAGCCAAAGATACCGACGCGAGATAGACAACACCCATCAACTGCTGGCCAATAACCAGCAGATCCAGGCCGACCTGATGCAGGCCATTGCCAACAGCGAGTCCTTGCTGCTGGATCTGAGCGAAAGCCAGGAGCGACGTAACACCAAGCTGAAACAGGAAATGCAGCTGATACTCTACGCCATAGTGTCAGTGCTGGCGCTGTTTGCCCTGGTCTACCTGGTACTGCAACAGCGACGGGTGGTGAAACCCCTGAAGCGACTCAATCTGGCGTTCGGACGCCTGACCGAGAGCAACCAACGCGAGCGCTTGCAGATCCAAAGTCGCTGCGAAACCGGACAAATAGCCGAGCATTTCAATCGCCTGCTGGACAATTTCGAACAGCAGGATGAACAGCAACGCGGGCGTATTTCCGACGTCTCCCAATCCCTTGGACAGCTGGTGAGTCAGATTGGCGGCCTGGCCAAAAACAGCGAGGCCACAGAGCAGATAGTAAATGAGGCCCTCAGTCGCACCGCCGCCCTGCGCGAACTGGCCCAGGAGGTCAGCAGCACATCCCACAGGGTCGCCGAAGATGCCAGCGGCACCATGGAGCAGATGCGCCAAAGTCAGGCCCAGGCGGAAGCCGTGCTGGCGGCCACCCAGGACTCCCACGACGCGGTCCGGCGCTGCCATGAGTCATTGGCAGGCCTGAGCGGCTCAGTCAGTGATGTGTCCAAGATCATTGATGTCATAGGCAATATTGCCGAACAGACCAACCTGCTGGCCCTTAACGCCGCCATCGAGGCAGCCCGGGCCGGCGAACAGGGACGGGGCTTTGCCGTGGTGGCCGACGAGGTGCGTAACCTGTCACAGCGGACCCAGAGTTCGCTGCAGGAGATCCTCGCCATCCTGGGACAACTGACGGCGGCCAACGAGGCCCTGTCGCACACGGTTGAAGGCATAGAACAGACCACCGACAGCCAACACCAACGTGCCAGTCAATTGCTGCAGGTGGCGCAAGCGGTACAGCAACAGGCCAACGGCATGGCGCAAACCGCCGGGCAGGGGGTCAGCAATGCCGGTTTGCAGTTGAATTATCTGGATGAATTCGTGCAGGCCATGGAAGCGTTGCGCAGCCAGTCACTGGCGGCCTCAAGACAGAGTCAGACCATAGCTAGCGAAGTGGCCGACAGCGTGGCCCGCATAGAAGACAGCCTGAGCGGTGGCGCCCAGGCTGTATAAGGGATCAGAGGGCAGCAAGCATCACTTCGGCCTTGCTGACCTCAAATGCCTTGGGGGCTTCCACGTTCAGCACCTTGACCACACCGTCTTCCACCAGCATGGCATAACGCTGGGAACGCAGACCGCCGAAGGCACCGGTTTCCATCTCCAGTCCCATGGCCTTGGTGAAACTGCCGTCACCATCGGCCAGCATCATGATTTCGCTGGCGTTCTGGGCATCTCCCCAGGCCTTCATCACGAAAGCATCATTGATAGCCACACAGGCAATAAAATCGATACCTTTGGCCTTGAACTGATCGGCCAAGACCACGTAACCGGGCAGGTGTGCAGCGGAGCAGGTAGGGGTAAAGGCGCCGGGCACGGCAAAGAGAATCGCTTTCTTGCCGGCAAACAGGCTGGCTACATCGTGGGTAACCATGCCATCGGCGGTCAGTTGGCTCAGGCTGAGGGCCGGCAGTTTATGTCCTTGCTGAATCATGGGTAAGTTCCTTAGGGTAAATGGATCTCAAGTATGCTACCCCCTTTGGCAAGGCGCAAACACTGAGAAAAACAAGGGAAATAGCCAAAGGATCTGCTGCGGGATAAAGAGCATAAAATGAAAATGCCCCGCATTGGCAGGGCATTGTTACTCAGGGCTGGATATTACTCGGCTGCACGGCGGTGTTTGGCCATGTCGGCATCCACCTGTTCCTGGTTTTCTATGCTGAGCCTGCCGTAGGCCGTCAGTTCAGGCTTTTCTTCCTTTTGTTCATCAATCAACTGCTCAAGCAGCGGCTTGAAAGCCTGACCTTGCTGCTCATCCAGCATGCCGTTGACATCCTGATAGGTAAGCCAGGCCGCATAGGCGACGATGGCGTAGAAAATTTGCCGTTTCATGACACTAATCCTTTGAACTCTCGCGTTACTCTTACTCGGGTCCGATCGATCTTTTTGCCGATCTGGGGCTGATCTTTATTTAAAAAATCAATGGTTTCAATAGCTGTTTTTTTGACCAGTCAAAAGATTGACTAAATTGGCCCGGCATTTGCAATGGGCTGTATTACATTTCAATGGGTTAGCGAAATCGGCTAAAAATTTGCGCCGCATATTTTTTTGGAATTTTTTTCTATAAGCAATAGATAAATTGCTATATCTGGCTATAAACTGCCCAATCCGGGCAATTCAACGACCATATCAACTGCCAGGACACTGCAATAAGGACTATTTTCATGCCGCAACTCAGCGCGGAACAACTGGTACAAGGTCAATTGGATGCCTACAACGCCCATGATTTGGAAGGCTTTCTGACCTTCTTCAGCGACGACGTGCGCCTGTATCGACCACCTGCGACAACCCCGGTACTCTCGGGCAAGGCCGAATTTGGCCACTTTTATGCCAGCGAGCGCTTCAATGTGCCGACGCTGAGGGCCGAGGTGGTCAAGCGTATGGTGGCCGGCAACAAGGTCATAGATCAGGAACTGATTTTCGGTTTGGGAGATGAACCGCGCCAGGTCATGGTAGTGTTCGAAATCAAGGCGGGCCTGATCCACAGCATGTGGAGCTTTGCCGCGGATCAGGAACAGGGTTGATGCTGCAGGGCGACCATGGAGACCACAGGATGACCGACTTTCCACGCCTGCGCAGCCCAAGATTGCTGCTGCGGGCCTTTCAGCACTCTGACTTGACCGCCTTTGCCACCTACCGGGCCGATCCCCACATCGCCCGCTATCAAAGCTGGTCCAGCTACAGTCTGGCCGATGCCGAGCGCCTGTATGAGGGGATGCAGGGGTTGGCCTTTGCGACACCGGGGTGCTGGTACCAGATAGCCTTGGCCAATCCGGATACCGATGAATTACTGGGTGATTTGGCGCTGCATTTTATCGACGAAGCTCAGGTGGAGTTGGGATTTACCCTGTCGGCGGCGGCCCAAGGTAAGGGACTGGCTACTGAAGCCGTCAACACCATACTGAGTTACCTGTTCGATACTCTGGGCAAACACAGGGTCATCGCCGTTACCGATGCGCAAAATGCCGCTGCGGCCCAATTGCTGGAGCGCTGCGGCTTCCGTCGCGAAGCACACTGGATAGATAACGTGTTTTTCAAGGGTGCCTGGGGCAGTGAGTATCAATACGCCATCCTGGCCCGTGAATGGCCCTGAACACAGACCTGCGGCACAGAAAGGCTGAGTGTAACTGACACTCAGCCTTGGCAGATGTCATCCCGGATAAGAAGCCTTTCTCACTGGGCCTGCGGCCCGGATATTGAAGGGTCTTTTACTCAAGATCCAGGCAAAGACGACCGCTACCGGAATGACTCAGGTTTACCACATTTCCCACAGGGTGGACTCGGCCGCCTCTTCAACCGAGTCAGGCAGGTCACTGAAAAAATCCAGGTGGGTCAGGCGCTCCACTTCATCCACTGTGGTGATGAACTGGGGCAGTTCGCTGGAAGACACGCTGCGGTGGGGCACGATAAAGGCAATGGCATCGTTGTAGTAGGGATCCAAAATCACCTTGTAGAAGGCATTGGGAATATAGACACCGTTGCCTATATAGGTTTCATTGCCATCCCAGATGGGGCCGGAGATCACATACAGCTCCTCATAGGTATTGGCCCATTCACGCACCTTTTCCTCCAGCGCCTTCCAGCCA
This sequence comes from Shewanella cyperi, assembly GCF_017354985.1. Lineage (NCBI taxonomy): Bacteria > Pseudomonadati > Pseudomonadota > Gammaproteobacteria > Alteromonadales > Shewanellaceae > Shewanella > Shewanella cyperi. Next base: position 4,006,019 of record NZ_CP071501.1, read on the forward strand.
CCGCGGTTAAAGCCCGGCAGCTGCGGTGACATGTTGGACATCAGGAAGCTTTGCTTCATGGACTCTTCGGTAAAATCCATGGTGCCAGAGGGTGCCAGATGACCGCGATCATAGCCTGTGCTGCTGTAGTCCGAGCTCAACGAGCGATAGGCCTCCGGCAACTCCTTGTCGGTGGTAAAGCTGTTGGAACGCTCGAAAAAGGCATTCACGCTGGCGGCAGTGATATGGTAAGCCACCCAGTCAGCCACCTTGTTCTGGTAGTTGTAGCCAACGGCGTAGCCGTCACGGCACAGCTGCTGATCGCTTTGTCCCGGCGTGCCTTTTTCAAGGTGCTGGTGACAGGCAGCAGCGGCCTGGGCCGATAACATCAGGCCCAACAGGCCAATCAAGTAGTGTTTCATGGTATTAACCCCTTTTGATTTTTATTGTTTACCGCACCGAATCCTAAAAACTGAATCAATACAGCATGTTGCAACGTTGTTAAGCTGCGGGGCGGATGTTAACAAAGCACTGTGTCAGCTAAAAGTCTGGTGTCTGAAAAAACAGCAGAGACCGAGAAAAATCCTCGAAGCGGGAGCTGCAACACTGGTTTGACGCACAGGATGCAGTGACGGGCAGCCAAAAGCGGCGCAAAAGCCCTTGCCAGGGCGCCGTGGCACAGTAGTATGGCCAAAGTCCCTGTTTTAGGAGCCTTGCCATGGCCAACATTATCCTGGTCGCCAACCTCAACTGTGATCGCCTGTTGCTGCTCGACAAACCGCTGCACACGGGTGGACGCTTTCATTACCGGGATGGTGGCCAAAGATTGGGCGGTGGTGGGGCTAATACCGGATTGGGCCTGGTGTGGGCCGGCCACAGGGTCGCTCTGGTCAGCCAGGTGGGGCGTGATGATATAGGTGATTGGCTGCTGGCCGAAACCAGCACCCAGGGCATAGATTGTCATATGATCCAGCGCCGCCCAGGCAATACCTGCGAGATGCTGCTGGTAATGACGCCGGACGGTGAACGCACCATAATCCGCCCCCAAAGGCCGGTTTTCGAGCTGCCGGCGCCGCCCCGCTGGCAACGCTGGGACGCCCTCTATATCAACTCCTCCGCCGAAGGGGCCGCCAGCTGGGCCAGGACAGCCCTGCCCCATTGCCTCGTGGTGGCGCAATTGGCCAAGGATGACAGGGAAAGGCCCTGCCACCTGTTGCTGGCCTCGGCCACGGATCTCAATGGCCGCACCGAGCTACCCCTGTGGCAATACGCCCAATCCATTGCCGGCGACAGCCTGCGCTATCTGGTGGTGACCGAGGGTGACAAGGGGGCATGCGTTTACAGCAGCGACGGCTGTCAGCGGGTACCAGCCCGCCCCGCCAGGGTGGTGGATACCACGGGTGCCGGTGACGCCTATGCCGCCGGCTTGATCCATGGTCTGTGCCGCAACCTGACCATAGTGGACGCCATGGCCGAAGCAGCGATCTGGGCAGCGTTCGCGGTCGAAAGTGAGAGTTCCACCCCGGGAACGGCGCTGCAACAGTATCTCGAAGAACAAGCAAATGCGATGGGCAAATGATGTCATAAAGCTGACATCTACATGTCATCTGCCTGCAATCCCTGCCCCTTATTCTTCTTCGCCATCAACCGCAGGTTAGCTGTTCCCTGAACCTTCCCATTTGTCAGTTGTTTGCTTGTTTTGATACCCCGCCCTGTGCGGGGATTTTTTTTATAAACCCTGCCATTTCATGCACAAGGCGTCTTTGTGCATTAGTATGAGATCACCGGTTTGCAATAAACACCCCGGAGGCGCAATTGGGGAACTCGGTCTGGAATGAAAAGCGCAGATTCATCTGGCTGCTGACTTTGTTACTGGTCACCGCCTTTCTGGCCACCAGCGGCATCAGTTACAAGGTGGCCCACGATTCACTCAGCCAACAGGTAGAGCAGAACACCCTGCCGCTGACCAGCGACAACATCTATTCGGAAATCCAGCAGGATTTGCTGCGGCCTATCTTTATTTCCTCGCTGATGGCCCAGGACACCTTTGTCCGTGACTGGACCCTGGCCAGGGAGCAGGATCCGGATAAGCTGGTGCGCTACCTCAAGGAAATCCAGGAGCGCTACGGCACAGTCACCAGCTTCTTTGTCTCCGAAGCCAGCCGTAACTACTACCACTCCAGCGGCATTTTGAAAAAAATCCAGGACACCAATCCCCAGGACGCCTGGTATTTCCGGGTTCGCTCCCTGCCCGAAAGCGAACCCTACGAGATCAACATAGATGCGGACACCGCAGACCGCAGCAAGACCACAGTGTTCGTCAACTACAAGGTCTTTGATTTTGAAGGCCGTTTTATTGGCGTCACCGGAGTGGGACTGGCGGTGGAGAAGGTCAAGGCCTTGATTGAGCTGTACCAGCAACGCTACAACCGGGTGGTGTACTTCTGCGATCGCGAGGGGGACATTACCCTGTCTGGCCCGGGTTATCGGGGTCAGGCAAGCCTGCAACACACCTATGGTTTGGATAAACTGGCCACCCGCATACTCACCAGCCCCAGCGGCAATTTCAGTTACGAACGCGAAGGCAAAACGGTATACCTCAACAGTCGCCTGGTGCCCGAGTTCAAATGGTTCCTGATTGTGGAACAGGAAGAGTCACAGGGGGAGCAGGAACTGCTCAATACCTTCTGGGGCAATATGGGCCTGAGCCTAGTGGTCACCCTGGGCATACTGCTGATCGCCAATATGACCCTGGGTCGTTACCAGCGCCGGCTGGAACACATGGCATCTACCGACAAGCTGACCGGCACCGCCAACCGCCAGGTGTTTGAGGAATATTTTGATCAGGCGCTCTTGCAGGCCAAGGCCAATTCCAGCGCATTGAGCATACTGCTGCTGGACATAGATCACTTCAAGCAGATCAACGATACCCACGGTCACAGCATGGGCGATCTGGTGCTCAAGACGGTCGCAAGTCTGATCCAGGACACACTGCTGGATGACGAAATACTCTGTCGCTGGGGCGGAGAGGAATTCCTGTTACTGACCCATCAGGACATGGTGCAGGCCAGCGAGCGGGCCGAGTTGTTGCGTGAGCGCATTGCCAACCGCCGGCTCAAGGTCAACGGCCACGACATCGACATCAGGGTCAGCATCGGCGTCGCCCAATTTGAGTATCAGGAATCGGCCGACAATCTGATCAAGCGCGCCGACATCGCCCTGTATCAGGCCAAAGACAGCGGCCGCGATCGCGTGGTGCTCAACCATCCATGAATCAAGCATCCATGAATCAACCGGCCATGAGTCAAGCTGCCATAGACCAAGCTGCCAGAGTGGTGGTGGCCACCTCCCCCAGGCTAAGCCTGAGCCACTTTGCCCCCGGGGATGCCGCCGACTTTTTTGCCCTCAATGCCGACCCGCAGGTGCTGCAATACACGGGTGACTTGCCCTTTGCCGACCCGGCAGCCGCACTGGCTTTTATCCACAATTATGACCATTACCAGCGCCACGGCTTTGGCCGCTGGAGCCTGCATCTGCATGATGGCACCTTTATCGGCTTTTGCGGCCTCAAGCAGCACGGCGATGGCCAGGTAGATCTGGGCTTTCGGTTGGCACGGGCCTATTGGGGTAAGGGGTTGGCCGGCGAAGCAGCCCGGGCAGCCATGGTGTTGGCCAAGGACAGATTTGAGTTGGACAGCCTTATCGCCCGCGCCATGGCTGACAATCAGGACTCGATCCACCTGCTGAACAAACTGGGATTCGGCCGCGCCGGCAAGTTGGATCAGGGGCAGTGGCTGGGTTTTGAGCTGTCACTGAGCGAGGTTCCGCTGGAGCGCTGGCGCCGGGATGTGCAGATTAAGCCGTACAGCTAAAAAACAGCCCGGACTCTGCCGGGCTGATTGTTAAAGCGCTTATTACACCTTGAACTTGGCCACCAACTGGTCCAGACGTCCCGCCAAAGAGGTCAGATCCTGGCTGGCGCGGGCCGCCGCCTGAGCGGTCTCCGCGGTGCGCTGGGTGATCTCGTTGATTTCGGTCACGTTGCGATTGATGTCCTCCACCACTGTGGACTGTTCTTCGGTGGCCGCCGCCACCTGGATATTCATGTCACTGATAAGGCCTATGCGCTCGCTGATACCGCTCAGCACCTGACTGGCCTCATCCACGGCCTTGACCCCTTCCTGGGAACGGCTGCGGCTTTGGGACATGGCATTCACCGCCCGGGTCGCCTCGGCCTGCAGCTTGTCAATCATGCCCTGCACCTCGTTGGTGGAGGCGGCGGTGCGCGACGCCAGATTACGCACCTCATCGGCCACCACGGCAAAACCGCGACCGGCCTCACCGGCACGGGCAGCTTCAATGGCGGCGTTCAGTGCCAGCAGGTTGGTCTGCTCCGATATGGCGCGGATCACATCCAAAATGCCACCGATGGACTTGGTATGGGTCGCCAGGGATTCAATCACCTCACCCACCTGCTGCACGTCCCGTGACAGCTGATTGATGGTATCTCTGGCTTGGGTCACCACCCGCTGGCCTCCAACCGATTCGGTGTCCGCGTCCTTGGCGGCATCGGCTGCCTGGGCGGCGTTGCCGGCAATCTCATTCACAGTGGCGCCCATCTCATTGATGGCGGTCACCACCTGCATGGTGCGATCTTTCTGCTCATGGCTGTCATCGAGGGTTTGCCCCGCCTGGCGCGACACGTCCCGCGCCGACTGCCCCAGTTGTTCGCTGGTGCGCGCCACTTCCAGTACCGAATCCTGGATCTTGGCAATAAAGGCGTTGAAACCCTTGGCCAATTCGGCAATTTCATCCTCGCCTTCCACCGGCAGACGTTGGCGTAAATCACCCTCGCCTTCCCCTATGTTGCGGAACATGTCAGCCACCTTGGCAATGGGCTTGCTGACGCTGCCGGCCACGGTCGACCCCAGGATAACGAAGCCCACGGCGATGGCCAGGGTCCACAGCAGTATGTGCAGCACGGCATCGGACAACAGCGCAAACACCTCAGCCTCAGGCACCTGGGCCAGCAGGTACCAGTCCATGGACGGAATATAGCTGCTGGCGATCAGGGTCGACTCACCGTCGACCTCGGCCCGCAGCAGGCTGAAATCGCTTTTTGTCAGCAACTTGTTGGTGTCGGCATCGGGATACAGCTTGGACAGATTGGCCTTGCCTATCTTGCTCTTGTCCTGGTGCAGCTGCACCTTGCCGCTCGCATCCACCAAATACACAAAGCCGCTCTGCTCTATTTTGAACGAGGCCAGCAGCCGCACCATATCATCAAGAGATTTGGCCAGCCCCACCAAGCCCCGACCCGAGGGTTGCTGATAGTTGATAAAGAGTTTGACCTCACCATTGGCCTCGGTAAACACGTTCAGCATCCGTTCCTGACCGCTGTCCCGGTAACCGAAGAACCAGCCGTCCTGACTCGGGGTCAGGATCCGTAAAAAGCCATCCTGGGTGTAATAGGCGGCGGTTTGACGATCGGCATAGGAGGCCTGCACCAGGTCATACTGGCGGGTCACGTCCTTAAGTTGGGCCACCACCCTGGGCTCATCGGCCGCGGGCCTGTCCGACTCCAGCCATTGCAGCAACATGCGGCTGTTGGCCAGCTGCTCGGCGGCATTCATCAGGGTAACTATGTCCATTTCCAGCTTGTTGCGTATGCTCAGCATCAGGCTGGGCATTTCCGAGTCCAACATGCGCTTCTCGACCACATCGCGGGCACTGCGTTGACTCAGTACCCCCACCAGGGAGGTGGACAAAAGGATAGCCAGCGCGACCGTCAGCAGGATTTTTTGTTTTATGGTGAGTCTGTTCAAATTCATGATGTGCTTTGCCCTCGGATAGCGCCTGGTCCAATGCCTGAACCTGCAAGTATCGCCACAATGGGACCAACCTGCCGTGATGGGTCACAAAGATCCCGCCCGTCCCGACGAAAAATATGTGATAGACCGATGAATTATGGTGGATTTTTTTGGGTGCTGCCAAAAATCAGCCAAAAAAAACGCCGGAGTTTTGGGCTCCGGCGCTGAGTCTTACATGTTCGGGTAGTTGGGACCACCGCTGCCTTCCGGCGTAACCCAGGTAATGTTCTGGCTCGGGTCCTTGATATCGCAGGTCTTGCAGTGGATGCAGTTTTGCGAGTTGATCACGAACTTGGGTTGTCCCGCCTCTTCCACTATCTCGTACACCCCGGCCGGGCAATAACGCTGGGCCGGCTCATCGTATCTGGCCAGGTTGACCTCCACCGGAATGCGCTCGTCTTTCAGGCGCAAATGGCAGGGCTGATCTTCCTCGTGGAAGGTGTTCGACAGGTAGACCGAGGACAACTTGTCAAAACTCAGCTTACCGTCGGGCTTTGGATAATCAATCTTGGGATAATCGCTGGCCAGACCCATCTGGGCATAGTCGGGCTTTTCGTCCCGCAAGGTGATGGGGCAACGGCCGCCAAACCAGTTTTGATCTATGTAGTTGAAGGCGCCGCCGAGCAGGGTGCCGAACTTGTGCATCGCCGGACCGAAGTTGCGCGAGCGATACAGTTCATCCGCCAGCCAGCTGTGGTCGAAACGCTCCTGGAAGCAGTCGAGATCCTTACCTTCGGTCACACCGGCCATCAGGGCCTCGGCCAGGGTTTCGGCGGCCAGCATACCGCTCTTCATGGCGGTGTGGGTGCCCTTGATCTTGGCAAAGTTCAGGGTACCGGCATCGCAACCTATGATAAGACCACCGGGGAAACTCATCTTCGGCAGGGCATTGAGACCGCCCTTGGTGATGGCGCGGGCGCCGTAGCACAGGCGCTCACCTCCCTCCAGATACTGGGCAACCAGCGGATGAGTCTTGTAACGCTGGAACTCATCAAAAGGGCTCAGGTGCGGGTTCTGGTAGTTGAGGTCGATGATCAGACCCACCACCACCTGGTTGTCTTCCATGTGATACAGGAAGCCACCGCCGGAGGCGCCCTGGGTCAGAGGCCAACCACCCGTGTGCACCACCTTGCCGGGCTGATGCTTGTCGGCCGGCACCTTCCAGATTTCCTTGAAACCTATGCCGTAATGTTGCGGCGTCTTGCCGTTGTCGAGGTGGTACTTGGCGATCAGCTGCTTACCCAGGTGGCCGCGGCAACCTTCGGCAAACACTGTGTACTTGGCGTGCAGTTCCATACCGGGCATGTAGCTGTCCTTGGGCTCGCCATCGGCACCGACGCCCATGTCGCCAATCAGTATGCCCTTGACGCTGCCATCTTCATGGAACAACAGCTCGCTGGCGGCGAAGCCGGGGAAAATTTCCACGCCCAGCTCTTCGGCGCGGCCGGCGAGCCAGCGGGCCAGGTTGCCAACGCTGATGATATAGTTGCCATGGTTGTGCATGGTCTTGGGCACCAGGGCATTGGGCAGCTGGCGGGAGGCACTGTCGGACTTGAGCAGATGGATCTCATCTTCGGTCACAGGCGTCAGCAGCGGTGCCCCCGTGTCACGCCAGTCGCTGAACAGCTCGTCCAGCACCTTTGGCTCAAACACGGCGCCGGATAAAATGTGGGCCCCCACTTCGGAGCCTTTTTCCACCACGCACACAGTGATTTCTTTACCTGTGTCACGGGAGATCTGCATCAAACGGCAGGCGGCAGCCAATCCGGCAGGGCCTGCACCGACGATAACAACATCGAACTCCATGAATTCGCGTTCCATCTGTTCACCTCTTTCCTTCACTTGTCCCCCGTTGCCAACGGGTGTTTTTCTCATGTTTGTGGCCACCTTACCTGAAAATTGCGCCAAGGCACAGGGGGGCCGGGTCCGCCTAGTGTATTACAGTTTCCGCCTGAGAGTGAGCACTGTCACAAATTGTTAACGGCGTTTTGATCCAGGCCAAGAAATACACGTAAGAGGTATGGAGCCGGGGGGCCTTAGGCCTATAATCGGCAGTGACGGTTCTCCGAGCTTCCCGTCCTAAGTCAACACAGATATGGACCTGAAGCCGTGGCAATTTCGCCACCAGGGTAAGCGCAGAAATGCCCTTACCTCCCACGACTTGGAAAGGTGACCATGTCTCAACTGCAAGATAATTTCGGCCGCAAATTTCATTATTTGCGGATGTCGGTGACCGACGTCTGCAACTTCAAGTGCAGCTATTGCCTGCCCGACGGCTACCGCCCGGACGGTAAACCCGGTTTCCTGTCTCTGGATGAAATCAGTCATCTGGTGGGCGCCTTTGCCGAGGCCGGCACCCGCAAGGTGCGGATCACCGGCGGCGAGCCCACGCTGCGCAAAGATTTCAGCGATATCATACGTGTAATCGCCGATACCAAGACAATCAACACCATAGCCTGCACCACCAATGGTTATCGCCTGGAGAAACATGCCCGGGAATGGTTCGATGCCGGCCTGAGGCGCATCAATGTGTCGGTGGACAGCCTGGACCCCAGAATGTTCTATCAGATCACCGGCGAAAACCGCTTCGATGAGGTGATGCGTGGCGTTAACGCGGCTCTGGAAGCGGGCTTCGAGCGGGTCAAGATCAACGCCGTGTTGCTGAAAAACCTCAACGACCAAGACCTGCCGCGCTTCCTGCACTGGATTAAGCACACACCACTGGATCTGCGCTTTATCGAGCTGATGGAAACCGGTCTGGGCCGGGACTATTTCCAGGCCCACCACCTGCCCGGCAGCAGCATACGCGAGCGCCTGCTGGCCGAAGGCTGGTCCCTGGATCCCCGCGGCGCCGAGGACGGTCCGGCCCAAAACTTCAGCCATCCCGATTACCAGGGCCGCATCGGCCTTATCATGCCCTACGAGAAGCACTTCTGTGACAGCTGTAACCGTCTGCGGGTCTCGGCCCGGGGCAAGCTGCACCTGTGTCTGTTCACCGAGGGTGGTCTGGAACTGCGGGATCTGCTGCAAAGCGCCGAACAAAGGCCGGAACTTATCGCCCGTCTGGAGCGCCAACTGCTGCTGAAGCGGGAAACCCATCTGCTGCACCAGGGCTTCACCGGCGTCACCCAACATCTGGCCTCCATCGGCGGCTAACCGATTTTTGCAAGGAAACCCATGAGCCAATTTACCCACATCAACGCCAGTGGCCATGCCCACATGGTGGACGTGACCGACAAAGATATCAGCGAGCGCGAAGCCAGGGCCGAAGCCTATATCAGCATGGCCCCCGAGACCCTGGAGCTGATCCTCAGCGGTCGCCATCACAAGGGCGACGTGTTTGCCACTGCCCGCATCGCCGGCATCATGGCCGCCAAGAAGACCGCCGACCTCATTCCCCTGTGCCACCCACTGATGCTGACCAAGGTGGAAGTGGAACTGGAGCCTGAGCCCGAGCACAACAGGGTCAGGATCAGCAGCCGCTGCAAGCTGGCCGGCAAGACCGGGGTCGAGATGGAGGCGCTGACCGCCGCCTCGGTGGCCGCACTCACCATTTACGATATGTGCAAGGCGGTACAGAAAGACATGCAGATAGGCCCGATACGGCTGCTTGAAAAACGCGGCGGCAAGTCTGGACATTTCAAGGTATAAGATGATGATAAAAGTGTTATTTTTTGCGCAGGTGCGGGAATTGCTCGGCACCGACAGGATTGAGATACCGGCCCGGGAAGGCGAAACCGCCGATTCATTGCGCCAACAACTGGCGGCGCGGGACGACAAGTGGGCCCGGGTGCTGGGCTCCGACAAGCTGTTGGTGGCGGTCAATCAAACCCTGTGCCAATGGAACACAACTGTGGCAGACGGTGATGAAGTGGCCTTCTTCCCGCCGGTGACCGGAGGCTGAGATGACAGACACAGACCTTGTCCTGGTGCAAACCGGCGATTTCAGTGTTGCCCATGAGTATGCCCGCCTGGCGGACGACCCCGCCGACGGTGCCGTGGTGACCTTTGTCGGCAAGGTGCGCGACTTCAACGATGGCTCCGAGGTCACGGGCCTGACCCTGGAGCACTATCCCGGCATGACGGAAAAGGTGCTGCAGCAGATAGCGCAGGAGGCCCGCGGCCGCTGGCCCCTCAATCGCCTGACCCTGATCCACAGGGTCGGCAGTCTGCAACTGGGTGAGCAAATCGTGTTTATCGGCGTCAGCAGCGCCCACCGCAAGGCCGCCTTCGATGCCTGTGAATTTCTGATCGATTTTCTCAAGACCCGCGCCCCCTTCTGGAAACTGGAGCAAGGGCAACAGGGACGACGCTGGATAGACGCCAGGGACAGCGACGCCCAGGCGGCCGAAGCCTGGGCATCGGCACAGCAAGCTGCAGAGCCCTCTTCTTTGGAGCACTCGTCTTCGGAGCACTCTTCCCTGGAGAAAGAGGCATGAGGCCATGGCTGGCGCTCTGTTTGACGCTGCTGGCGCTGCCGCTGCGGGCCGAGACCGTTACCGTGGCCGCAGCCGCCAACCTTAAGTTTGCCCTGGAACAGATAGCCACCGACTTTGAACACAGCTCGGGCCACAAGCTGCGACTGAGCTTTGGCTCCTCCGGCAATTTCGCCACCCAACTCAGCCACGGCGCCCCCTTTGAACTGTTCCTCAGCGCCGATGAGGCCTATGTGCTGCGTCTGCGCCAACAGGGTATCACAGACAATGACGGCGTGGTTTACGCCTATGGCCGTCTGGCATTGGTGGCGGCCAAGGACTCACCGCTGCAGCTGGATGACAATCTCGATGGACTCAAGCAACTGCTGACTTCGGGTCAATTACAGCGCTTTGCCATCGCCAATCCAGAACTGGCCCCCTATGGTGAACGCGCCCGCACCCTGCTTGAGCAAAAGGGCCTGTGGCAAGCGCTGCAACCCAAGCTGGTGCTGGGGGAAAACGTGTCCCAGGCGGCCCAGTTCGCCCTCGGCGGATCGGCACAGGGCGGCATAGTGGCCCTGTCCCTGAGCCAGGCACCGGCATTCAAACAAAGGGCCCGGGTACTGGCATTGCCGCTCTCAAGCCACGCACCGCTTGCCCAGCGCATGGTACTGCTGCCGGGCGCAGGCCGGGGAGCACAGGCATTTTACGCTTACCTGCAAAGTGAGCCGGCCAGAAGCACCTTTGCCGACTTTGGCTTTGCCCTGCCGGAGCAGCCTTAATGGATTGGCAGGCCCTGACACTGTCGGTCAAGCTGGCGCTGGTGACCTTGCTTATTCTGCTGCCACTGGCCACCCTGGCCGCCCGCTGGCTGGCCTTCAGTCGCTTTCGCGGCCGCAGCATGGTGGAGGCGCTGATGTTGGTGCCCCTGGTGCTGCCCCCCACGGTAGTGGGCTATTACCTGTTGGTGGGTTTCGGCAACCAGAGCCTGCTGGGCAGCTGGCTCAAAGACTGGTTTGGGTTGGAACTGGTTTTTCATTTTTCCGGCCTGGTGCTGGCCTCTGTGCTGGTGAATATTCCCTTTGCCCTGCAACCCTTGCAGCGCGCCTTTGAAGCCATTCCCAAGGAGGTGCGCGACGCGGCCGCCTGCTGCGGCATGCCGGCGCTGAAGATCTTCTGGCGCATCGAGCTGCCCATGATAGTCCCAGGCCTGTTAACGGCGCTGGTGCTGTGCTTTTCCCACGTGCTCGGCGAGTTTGGGGTGGTATTGATGATGGGCGGCAATATTGCCGGTGAAACCAAAACCGTTTCCATCGCCATTTATGATAATGTGCAGGCCTTTAATTTCGACGCCGCCGGGATCATGTCCCTGCTGTTATTGCTGTTTGCCATTGCCGCCCTGGCGATTACCACCAGCCTGTCGCGGCGCCTGGGAGGCCAGGATGGCGACCATCGCTGATGCCGGAGTGAGTTCACAGCCATGAGCCAGATCATCGCCGACTTGCAGGTGCGTATATCCCAACAAACCGGCATCAGGCTGGAAGCCGAGTTCGGCTGCCGGGCCGGCGAGGTGCTGGCGGTGGTGGGCCCCTCCGGTGGCGGCAAGAGCACCTTGCTGAGGATGATCGCCGGTCTCAACCATCCCCAGCAGGGGCGTATTTGCCATGGTCCGCGCACCTGGTTCGACAGCGAGCAAAGGCTGGCCCTGAGTCCCCAGCAACGCCATATAGGTTATGTTCCCCAGCATTTCGGCCTGTTTCCCAGGCTCACGGCCTTGGAAAATGTGTTGGCGGGCCTGGACCATTTGCCCAAGGCCGAGCGACTGCACCGGGCCAGGGCGGCACTGGAGCGGGTCAATCTGCAGGGTTTGGATAAGCGCTTGCCGGCCCAGTTGTCCGGTGGCCAAAAGCAAAGGGTGGCCCTCGCCCGCGCCCTGGCCCGGGAACCTTCGGTGCTACTGCTCGACGAGCCCTTCTCGGCGGTGGACAGGGAGACCCGCGAACGCCTGTACCTGGAGCTGGCCCGCCTGCGCCAGGAGCTTGCCATTCCGGTGATCCTGGTGACCCATGACCTTAACGAAGCCCTGTTGCTGGCGGACCGCATGTTGCTGCTGAGCCAGGGGCAACTGTTGCAACAGGGGCCACCGCAGGAGGTGTTTGCCCGCCCCAGAACCGAGGCAGTGGCGCGTCAGTTGGGACTGCGCAACATCTTTGATGGCCAGGTACTCGCCAATGAAAAGGACGGCTGTTGGTTGGGCTTCGGTGATCAGCGGCTGTTTTGTGCCAACGCCAGTCACATGGCTGAGGGCAGCCGGGTGCGTTGGCTTATTCCCAATCAGGGCATACGTTTCAGCGCATTGGCACCGGGACATAACAAAGCGCTGGGCAATGAGCTGCCACTGAGCATAGACACGGCCCTGCCGCTGGGTGACTCATTGCGCCTGGAGGCCAGTATTCCCGGTTGTGATGCCAGTCTGGCGACAGAGGTGCCCCTGCACCTGGCACGGCGTCTGGGATTGTCGGCCGGGGTGAAGACTCAGGTGCACCTGAGACCCGATTTGCTGCACATACTGGAGTCCTGAGTGACACAGTTTCCCCGATATGGCGCTGAAACAGTCACAAACCCTCCATATCCTTGATTGGATGATCAAAACTTAATCTGAATTCCATCGGCACTTCAGCCACCAACCAGTATACTGGACCACTGTCTGAGGTTAATGACAAGCTGCCGTGGGGCGGGTGTCGATGGAGGATAAAATGAGGTTGTGCCTATATGCATCATTCCTGGGTGCATCATTTCTGGGTTCGGGCCTGGCCCAGGCCGCCAATCCGCTTTATGACAGTCTGGTGGCCGGCAATCCCAAGGATCCTCTGGTGCTGATGGCCGAAATCGAAACCGAACAGCCGGGGATCATCAGCCAGTTCGACATAGATTTCGATGACGGTGAACTGCATTATGAGTTCGACCTTATCAATCCGGCCGAAGACAGCCTGACCGAGCTGACCCTGAGGGCCAGTGATGGCAAGCTGTTGCTGCAAAAGGTCAACAAACTGGAGGCCGACGATCAGGATGAACTGGCCGCGGTCAAGTTACTGCAGCAAAAGGAGCTGAGCTTCTCGGCTTTGGTCACCCTGGCGGTTCAGGAGCAACAGGGCAAGCTGATTGAGGCGCAGCTGGAGCACGATCTCGGTATCAGCTACCTGGAGTTCCAACTGATGGATGAGAACGGCAAACGCAAGCTGGCATTCGACATCAACAAGCTCAAACCCCTGCCCATGCTGACCTGGGAGTAAGACAAGGAGTAGCCATGAAAATCCTCTTGGTCGAGGACGACCTGACCACAGCTGACTACATAGTCAAGGGATTCACCGAACAGGGTCACAATATCGAGGCCGTCAACGATGGCCAGCAGGGATTGTTGCTGGCCACCTCGGGCAATCACGACCTGATCATCCTCGATCGCATGTTGCCCGGCCTTGATGGCCTGAAAATCCTTGCCGCACTGCGGGCAACAGGCAATCAAACCCCGGTGCTTATCCTCTCCGCCCTGGCCCATGTAGACGAGCGGGTCAAGGGACTGCGCGCCGGTGGCGATGATTACATGACCAAGCCGTTCGCCTTTTCCGAGTTGCTGGTGCGCAGCGAAATATTGATCTCCCGCGGCCAATCCCAACCGCTGCAAACCCAGTTGCAGTGCGGCCCGCTGACCATGGATCTGCTGGCCCGCTGTGTCACCCTCGACGGTGAAGAGCTGTTGCTGCAACCCAAGGAATTCCAGCTGCTCAAGTACCTGATGGAGCATCCCAACCAGGTGATCAGCCGCACCTTGTTGTTCGAGGCCGTGTGGGACTACCACTTCGATCCCCGCACCAATGTCATCGACGTGCACATTGCCAAGTTGAGGCGCAAGTTTGAAGAACTGGGCCACGGCGAGCTGATAGAAACCGTCAGAGGGGCCGGTTATCGTCTTCGTCAAAGGCATTAAGCCTCACCAAAGCTCCATCTGGGGCATTACTTTGACCTTCTCAGTGCTGGTGACCCTGATCATCAGCATTTTGCTGTTCGCCCTCTACCGCCAACTGGTAACCGAACAGCAGAATCAGGTACAACAACGCCTGATGGGGGAAATGCAGCGCTACCAGCAACTGGCGCTGAATGTCGACAGGCGCAGTTTTGCCGCCCAGGTCCGCGCGGCGGATCCGCGCACCGCCCTGGTGGCCTGGCGTAACAGTGCCGATCTTATCGGCGCCCTGAGCCTGATCCCTGAAGATATTCCGCTGTTGCCGCAAACGGTGGACTTTCCGATACTCACAGGCGGCCCGGACAGGTTGCACATACTGACCGGCGGCTTGGCCGTGACCGCCTACGGGCCTGTGCTTATCGCCACCCGCACCGACCATCTGGCGGCGCTGATCAAAAAATTCATCCGTGCCGCCGCCACGGCCGTGGCCCTGACCATAGTGCTGACCCTGGCCTTGGGCTTATTGTTCTCCAAGGCCATTTTGCGGCGTTTGGTGCAGTACAACCGCCTGGCCATCCGTATCGAGCGGGGCCAGTATGACACCCGTTTGCCCATCAGTTGGCGCCAGGACGAATTTGACATGCTGGCGGGCCAGTTCAACCGGGTACTCGATACCCTGGAGCACAATCTCAATGCGGTCCGCGGCGTCACCGACAACATAGCCCACGACCTGCGCACACCGCTTTCACACCTGCGTATCGGCCTGGAACAGCTCAAGGATCAAGAGCCCGAAGCCAGAGCCGAGGCCTGTGAAGGTTTGATAGAAGAGCTGGACCACTGCCTGGCCACCTTCGATGCCATGTTGTCCCTGACCCGCATTGAAGAAGGTAAGCAGCAATTGGATCTGCAGCCCCTGAGCCTGCAGCAGCTGTGCCAGGATCTGGTGGAAATGGCGGGAGTGCTGGCGGAGGAACAGGAGCAGCAATTGAGTCTGTCTCTGGGGCGGGAATACCAGTTGTCCGGCGATAAACACCTGCTGTTCCAGGCGCTGTTCAATCTGGTGGACAACGCCATTAAATATGCCGGCCACGGCGCCCACATTGAGCTGGTCCAGCAGGGGCCGGTATTGGAGATCCGCGACAACGGCCCGGGCATTCCCGATGAAGCCAAGGAGCGGGTGTTTGAACGCCTGGTCCGGCTCGACCCCAGCCGCAATCAGCTGGGCACGGGCCTTGGTCTGTCCATGGTAAAAGCGATATTATCGCGCCACAATGCCATCATCCGCCTGTTGGACAATGATCCCGGGCTGGTGGTGCGAATCCAATTTCAGCCCTGAGAGGCCTAATGTTCACAGTCATCAGCGAGCAAAGTGACTTTTTGGTCATCAACAAGCATGCCGGCGTGCATTTCCACAGCCAGGACGGCACTGCCGGGGTGGTGGCCACGGCCGAACAGCAGTTGGGGCTCAAGCTGTATCCGGTACACAGACTCGATACCCTGACCTCAGGTCTGTTGCTGCTGGCCAAGTCGTCCGATGCTGCCCGCGACTTTACCGAGCTGTTCAGCCAACACAGGGTACAGAAATATTACCTGGCGCTGGCACAAGGGAAACCCAAGAAGAAACAAGGTCGTATCGCCGGGGATATGGCCAAGTCCCGTCGCAGTCAATACAAGCTGACCCGCACTCTGGACAATCCTGCCATCACCCAGTTCTTTTCCCATTCAGTGGCCGAGGGCCTGCGCTTATACCTGTTGAAACCGCTGACAGGCAAAACCCACCAGCTGCGGGTGGCACTGGCCAGTCTGGGGGTACCGATTCTGGGTGACAGCCTCTACGGCGGGGCAGCAGCGGATCGCGGCTATTTGCATGCCTATGAACTCAACTTCAACTTCCGCGGCACGGATTATCTTTTTCGCTGTCCCCCTGAGCAGGGGCAGGAGTTTCTGTTGCCACAGGTCACCGAGCAGCTGCAGGGGCCCTGGTTTTCAGCCGTCGGCCTCGATTGGCCGGCTTGACTCGGGGCCAATGCAATTGCGGCCGGCGTCCTTGGCCAGATACAGGGCACGATCGGCGGTCTCAAGCAAATCGGTCGGCATCAAGCCACCACGAACTGTGGCGCAGCCAAAACTGCCGCTGAGTGGGATCTGCTGATCTTTCCAGCGCAATGGATTTTGCATCAACGCCTGGCGCAATGTCTCCGCCAGCTCGCGCACCTGGCGGGCATCGGTATTGGGCAGCAGCAATAAGAACTCCTCACCACCGAAACGACACAACACGTCATCCCGGCGGCATTCGCGCTGCAACAACAGGGCCGTCTGCCGCAGCGCCTCATCACCGGCCAGGTGGCCATAGGTATCGTTTACCTGCTTGAAATGGTCGAGGTCCATCAGGATCAAGCTATAGACCGGCGTTTCACCCTTTTCCCAGGCTTGGTGTAGACGTTCATGTTTGCCGGCACAGCTGCGCCTGTTCCATAGACCGGTCAGTAAATCCCTGTCTGCCAGATAGCGGATCTTGGTCACCAAACGGGTAATGGCATTGGCCACTGTGAGGATACTGATAACCAAGGTTTGCACCAGATAGAGCCAAAGTATGGGCACGGCCTCGGCGGTATCCAGGGACACAAAGCGCTTCCCGTCTTGCCCCAACCACAGGATCACCCCCAGCCTGACCACAAAGGACAGGCTGGCCAACAGAATGGGACTGACCAACAGCCATGCCCGCCAACGGGACATGCTCTTGGACAAGCCCTCGAAATTAGCCTGAGCCAGGCGCCAGAACAACCAGGCCGCCGCAATGGAGAACAGGCTGCCCAGATACAGGGAGGACGCGGCCGAAGGTGGGACCAACAACATTAAACCGGCAAAACACAGCAGCACCAGGACATCGAGCTTTATGCCTGAATCCAAATGGAACAGTTGCAGGGTTCCCCAGCGCAATAGCAAATAGCCCGTCAGCAACAAGATATCGGCTGTAAACCAATAAAGGTAACTCGGTTCTGCCTGGCGCGCAGCCGTCAGTATCAGGCCCAGCATCATCAGGGCATAGGAACCGGCATAGCGCCAGCTGGCACGGGGAGCAATGCGCTGGGGATAGGCCAAAAAGGCCCAAGCAAGAGAGCAAATAGCCGACAGCAGTATGATGACCCTGAACAGGGTCTGCGCCTGAATATCCATCACCGAACCTTTTATGCTGATTCCGTTAAAGATTGCACAGGATTGCTACCCTGTCAGCAAAATTGCAAAACGGCCAATAATTCTGCTTGCCGTAAAGCGCAAAGGCTGCCAAGTTACTGTTATGGTCCCAATAAAAAGGAGAAATACCATGGACACCAACAAATTGCTGCTCGTTATTATTGCTTTGTTCCTGCCACCTTTGGCCGTGTTTCTCAAGGCCGGTGTAGGTAAAGATTTACTGATCAACATCATTCTCTGCTTTGCGTTTTACATCCCCGGTATATTGCACGCCCTGTGGGTCGTGAACCGCGACTGAATCCAGTTCACCCCGGTGTTGGGCCGCTGCTATAATCCCGGCTCCACACCGGAGGCAAGATGAACCGCAAAAAGAAAATCAACCAAACCCTCAAGGCCAAGGCCAAAAAAGCCAACGCCAAGCTGCATAGCAGTAATAAGCCGGCCTATATCTCCAAAGCTGAACGTGCCAGGCTTGCTGCAGAAGCAGATGCGGCAGCTTTGCCCCAGGCCGATTAGTTTTCCGACTCTTCCCCCAGCGCCGGGATCCGCTCATATTTGAACTGATAACGACGCTTGAGTTCGGCTATGGCATCGGCCTGTTCCCGCAAAAAGCGATCAAATTGGGCAATAATGGCCGGATGTTTGATGGTCGACAGGCTGAATTCGCCACTTGAATAGGGTAATCCCGGATCGAATTGCACTTCCTTGTCCTTGCCCAGCGCCATAAAGTGCGCCCGCACCACATCGGCATTCAGATAAACCCCGTCCACCCTCTGTCGCAGCAACATGGCAATCACGGCTTCCACCGAGGACACCTCAAGTATTTCCAATTGCCCACGGGCAACCCTGGGCACATAGTGCACTGCAGTCCAGCCTATGGGCATGGCCATACGCTTTAGACTGTCCAGCGGCTTGCCCACATTACCGCTGTGGCGGCTGATACCATCGACATAACCCACCACCCCGGCACTGTACACCAGGGTTTTATCGGCCTTCATATCGATAAGCCATTGGGGATTATCCGGGTACTGAAAGTCGACCCGGCCGTTGAACAGATCTTTTACGGTGCGGATATAGGGTTCGGCCATGTACACAAAGCGGTAATTATGCTGTTGGGCAAAGAGGTCGAGCACATCGCGGCCAAAGCCCGAGTAGCGCCCATTTTGCATAAAGTAATGGGGTGGATAATAAAAATTTTGCACCCCGATAATGAAGGTCGGCCGGGTATCGGGAGGATTCGGCGGTGAAATGGTATCAATATCCGGATCGGCTCCCCAGACCTGGGCACACACACCCAGCAATGCCACCAACGCCCACCACAATTTCATCATTCATTGTCCGCAACCGGCCTTTTTTCAAGTCTAGGCCCTACAGTCCGGTAATACACAGCCAGACACACATCTTTGGCGCAGACAAAAAAACAGCCGCACATCCGGCGGCTGTTTTTGTGGTGAATGACAATCCCTATAGCTGACCGGGAACCGCAGGAAAGCCCAATACGGATGCATTGGCCCAGTTGCCACACACGCCCGGGCTGCCACCGGTAGTGCGCAGGCTAAGCAGACTCACGCCGCGGATATCCAGCTCGGGTTTGACCACGGCAGGGGCCTGTACCAGCCCGGAATCGTACAGCAGCCTGTCATCACCCCAAATTTGGAACTGCATTCCGCCCTTGCTGCGACAGCTGTCATCTATCCCCAGATCGGCCCGCAGCAATTGCCACTGGCCACTCAGGCGATAGTCGATGCGACTGCTGTGGGACACACCCAATCCCCTGCTGAACTTCAATCCATTCATTGACATCTGGGCACCATCACCGCTCTTACGCCCGCCATTGGCAAGGTTAAGCTCCACCGGCCCCAGGGCATTGTCGCTGCGAAGCGGCGATTGCTCAGCAAGGAACAACTGGGTTCTGGCCGTCTTGGGCTCGGACTGTTGCAACACCCTGAACTCAGAAATGGTGATGGGTGACACCTGTTTTGGCAGCAAGGCGTTATAGGCCTTGGCGGTGTCCTTGGCGGCGGTGACCATGGGATCGACTTCGGCCTGATCTTGGGTACTGAGCACTCTGAACCTCAACAAACTGCCTGGCTTGGCCGGGAATTCCACCTTTTGCAATTGCTGTGACTTGGCCAATCGTCCCTTGGCGACAGGTTCCCCCCACTCGCCGTTATTGTCGCCCAGATAGACCTCATAGTCGGCCACTTGCCCATATTCCCAATGCTTGTCATTGCGAGGTGCAATCTCGAAGCCGGCGATCAGCCGTCGCTCGCCCAGGGCCAGGGTGAACTCATGGGCACCTGTCTTCTGGGACTGATCCCGCTTGGTGCGGAACCAGGTATCCGGATTGCCGTCAAAGGCGTTCTCCAGTGGATGGCCGGACTCCTCGGCGGGTCGTCCCAGCACTAACAGGCTATCGGCAGCCAGCTCGTTGCCAAGTTCGGGCGCAGCAGGATAACCGGCTGTGGTGGCCAGGGTCGCGGCGGCGTCTATGGCAAGCTGCAGCACCAGATTGTCGCGGATGGACACCCTGTCTGTTTTGACCAGCACAGTGCCGTACTTTTCCTCGCTGTAGGTCCAGCCACTGCGCGCCTTGGCCAGGGCCTTGGCATCCTTGAACAGCTTGAGTTTGGTACCATCCAGGGTTACGGCCTCAGGCTTGACCCGGCTGTGGATCATCAGCTCGTACACCCGCTGCGACTCCTGCCCCTGAAAACTGCCCTGGGCAGCTTCAATGTGGACCTCTATGTCACCGGCCACGCCTTCGGGCGCTTTGACCGCGAAACGCTGTTGACTGAATTCCCCCTCCCGATAGCGGCGGCTGTTGCCGTCGTCCTCATACATTTGGTACTCGGACTCGCCCCAGGGGTAGATATCCAGGGTCAGCACATCCTTGGGCTTCTCACCGTCATACAGGGACTCGGGGTACATGGGCAGAATGGCACCGCCGCGGACAAACAGCGGCAGGGTTTTGAGATCCACCTGATAGTCCAGGCTGAGCCCCTCATCGGGCGCTTCCACCACCCGGCCATCCCAGTAATCTATCCACTGGCCCTTGGGCAGAAACACATCCTCGCGCCAGCCCTTGCTGGCGACCTGCGAGCGAAACACCGGCGCCACCAGCAGATCCTTGCCCACCAGGAACTGATATTTGTGTGCCTCGGTCAGGGTCTCGGCGCCTGTGGCGTGATCCCACATCAGGCCGCGCACTATGGGCGCCCCCGTCTGCTCCGTCTCCCAGGCCGTGGTGTACATGTAGGGCATCAAGCGCATCTTGAGCTTGAGGTAGTCCCGGTTGATGCTGCGATAGGGCTCGTCATACCACCAGGGATGTTTGCGGGCCGCCTTGGACCAGCCG
Source organism: Shewanella cyperi (assembly GCF_017354985.1). NCBI lineage: Bacteria > Pseudomonadati > Pseudomonadota > Gammaproteobacteria > Alteromonadales > Shewanellaceae > Shewanella > Shewanella cyperi. The sequence goes on from NZ_CP071501.1 coordinate 4,026,797, forward strand.
GACATGCCCATCAGCACAGGGGTAAAAGACTTCCACTGCAGATCCCGGGTAAAGGTTTCCGGACTGCCACCAAAAATGGCATCCACGTCACCAGTGGCGTAGGCCTGGCCGGAGAGACCCGAACCTATCAGGGTGGGAATATGCCAGCGGATATAATCCCAGCTGGCGGACTGATCGCCGGTCCAGGTTACCGCATAACGCTGAATCCCCGCCCAGCCCATCACGGTCCAGAGGAAGGGCCGGGAATCCGAATTGTTGAGTATGCCTTCGGCCGCTGCCTGGTTGGCATCCAGGGCAAACTGGTAGCCCTGGCCGGTCCAGGCCACGTCGAGTTTCTGGGCCCGGGTACCCGCACTGCCTACTTCCCAGGCAATCTTGTCCACCCCATTTTCGGTCCAAAGGCCGGTATGGAAACCATATTGGGCCAGGCCGGAGACCACCTCGGGCAGATCGGTATAACCACAGCCATAGCCGTCATTTGGCAAAATCCAACCACCGGGCATGTCATGCTCGCGATACTTTTTGGCCACCGAAGCTATCACATCCGGGGTGGTGCCCGTTGGGCCATCGCTCCAGCCCTCGGGTACCGTGCCCGGCTTTTTCACATTGTCACCATCGTTATAACAATCGGCATCGCCATATTCGAAGGCCCAGCGGGGGATCAAGCGGGCACGGCCGGTCAGTTCGGTATAGTCGGCCAACACCTGCTGTATGCTGCCGGGGGCAAAAATATAGGCGTCAAAACGCCCTTCCTGGTGCGCCAAGCGCAGGTAATCTGCGCCACGGAAGTCATAGCTGCCATCACTCCAGGTGTTGCGCAAAATACCGTAGCCCTTGCTGGACATGAAAAACGGCGCCGGACTGGGCCTGTCGCCCTCTTCCCAGCCGCCAGAATAGGAAATCTCCAGACTCTTGCCCCTGAACTCAAAGGCACCGTTCTGCTGGCCCCCACCGTAGAAAAACTCATCAGCGTCTGCACTCAGGGTTTGTACCGTGCTGTCCTGGTTCAGCTCCAGACTTTGCACTTCCTCGGTGATCAGGGTGCGATTGTCGGCCCTATACAGGGCAAAACGCAGCGGTTGCTTGTAGATCCGCAGCGCCAGCGCCGAGGTGGTCAATAACTGGTATTGACCCTGATCGCTCAGTTCAAAAGCCACCGGTTGGTAGTCACGCTTCACCACTATGGCGGCGGCCTTGCTGCCTTCATCACTCAACTCGCCACCGGATCCTGCCTGAATGCGCAACAGGCTGGGTTTAAGCACATCGATTTGCAGTTTAGTCCGGTTATCCGTGGTCAGAGTGAGTTGACTCACACCTGGTTCCACACCTGTGAGCACACCCACGGGGGCTGCCAGACCTTGGCCACAGTACACAATGGCAGCCAGCGCCAGGGCTGTGGGACGGCAGCACAGGGCGAAAAGGGGAAATGGCTTGGGCATTTTCTTCCTCGGAGATCTTGTAGGGTTACGGTGAATACGGCTTCACAAAGGAACAACCACCATAAAACAAAAGCAAACAAAAGAAAACATCGACAAAACGAAAACAAACAAAACCACTTAAGATGGATGAAGAGGAGAATTCCCGGCCACCCGGCCGGGATTGCTTACTCCAGATTCAAAACACGATTGCGGGCTTTCTGGAAGAAGAAGGCCACGGCCAGCAAGATGGCGCCTATCAGCATAAATACCACTATTTTCTGCAATAGGGAGGCCGAGGCCATATCCAGCAACAACAGCTTGAGACAGGCCAGGGCAAAGATGCCACCCGCCAGACGCAACAGCGACTGATTGGCGGGTTTGAGGCTGAGGAACATCAGCCAACAACCGTGGCACACCATCAACAGGGCACTGAGCCCGGCAGCCAGTGCACCGCCCAGGGTCAGCGACAGGGGCAGATAGGTCAGCAGCAACAGACCATGCCAGCCCATGGGCCGCCAGCGGGAAGGCAACTGCCGGTGCCAACGCCGCAAGGCTCTCAGCCTGCGAACTTGTGCCTGCCACATCAGGGCCAGACAGGTCAGTTGCGCCAGCCCGAGTAACCAGGGATCGACACCCCGGGTATCTACCGGGAGCCAGGCCAACCAGAGCACGAGAGCGGCGGCAAAAAATCCGCCCAGGGCCAGGCCATAATTGGGCCTTAAGCATGCTGCCGGAGCCCCCTGCAACAGCCAATAAAAATAGCTCGCCACCGCCAGGGAACTGAAGGCCAGGGTATTGCTGTAATAGCCTTCAATGCTGTGCGCTATCACGGCTACCACCAGGGCGCCGTAGAAGGGCGCCAGTTGCCAGCCCAGGCGGCAGCTCTGTTGCCACAACCAGGGAAGGCGGCCGAATCTGAGCACCAGGGCGCCAAGCCAGACAGCGCCCATGGTCAGGGCCAGCAAGCCCTGCCAACGCTGCTGCAGACACTCAACCGCCGTGGTCAGGATGGCCAACCATAGCAGCACCTCGGCCTCACGCATCAGCAGGGGATGGCGGAAACGACGGCCAATGATCAGGGCCAAGGCCGCCACGCCCCACAGGGCCGGTGCCAACCAGGCCACATAACTGACCACCACCTTGGGCAACAGCAGCAAGGGCAACAGGAACAAGGTCAGCAAACGGGCATACCAGGCCAGCTTCTTCATCCTGCCCTTGGGATACAGGCGCCGGTAGCCATACCAGGCCCCCAGCAGACCAAGGAACAGGAAGATCCGCGCCAGTTGCGCATACAGGGGCTGGGCACTGAAATGGACACTGCCACTGACAACTATGCCTTGCAGCACCACCAGGGCGGGTAACAGTTGCAGCACCCAGGCAAGCATTTCACTGCCGCGCAATTGCCAGCGTTTGGCAAGGTAAAGTAGTGCCAACCCAAGGGGCATAACCAAAAGCACAGAGTATTCCTGCACCAGCAGATAGGCGCTTCCCAGCAGCGCCAACACCAAACACAGATTGGCCAGCTCCCTGACCAGGGTCAGCAGACGGGCTTCAAGTGTGCCGGGCGTTGCCGGCGCCGCCAGCATGCGTGCCGCAAGATAAAGGGCCGCTGTGCTCAACCACCAGGCGATAAACGGCAAATCAAAGGAAAAAGCGCCCCCGACCAGCAATTCCAGCCAGGGAGGGCAATTGATGGCCAGCCCCAGCAACAGCAAGGCGATGGATTCCAGTCGCAGCGATACCTGGCGCTCACGACATCCGAGATACAGCAACAGCAGGGCTTCAAACAGCAACACCAGTCCCAGTTGTTCATCGCTGAGCAGATAGAGGGCGGCAAAGCCCGCCAACGCCGCGGCGCCAAACCAACACAGATGCCTGAAGCCCCTCAGTCGCCAGCCGGCCAGGGACAGGATCAGCCCATTGAACGCCAGCCATTGGCCGGGAAATTCGGAGAAACTCCCCAGACTGTAGATCATAAAGGCCAGCAAGGCCGCAGGCAGCGCCAACAGCCTGTGGCTTAAGCCATTGCGGCCAAAGAGCCACAGGATCGAAGCGCCATAAAGATAGAAAATGCCATGCAGGCACAATAGGGCCAACCAGCCCATGGTACCTGTCACCAAGGGGAGGTCGAGATAGAATCCCAGCACTTCAATGCAGGCCATGTGCAGCACGGCCGTGGTTTCCAGCAACAGCGGCCAGCGCAGCCGCTGGCACAAGGCCACCGAGCCCAGCCCCAGGAGCAGCAGGTAAGGAAGATACATCAGCGGAGCCTGGCTGCCGGGCAATAACATCAGCGGCGCCAGGGAGCCGCCCAAAAGGGCCACTATGCTGATGACCCGGGCCTCCAACCGCAGCGCCAACCAATAACCGCCCAGGGTGATAGCGAGCAACAACAGATAACTCAGGCTGTCGGGGATAAGCCCGTAATAGGGGCCGACAAAGTAGCCGCAGAGATAATTGATGACAAGTCCCAGCCCCACCAGGGCCGAGCCAAAATCGGCCACCGCGGGTTGTCGTCGCCTGAGCCAAACACCCAGTCCCAGGATGGCGTTGGCACAGGCAAAGCCCAACAACGCCTTGCCCGTATCCGACAACCAGTTGTCGAGGGAATACTGCAACAGATAACCAAAGCCCAGGGTCATGGCGATGATGCCGGCCACTGTCATCAGGAATACCGGCCCCTGACCCTTTGACTGGTAATGGCGGTAAAAATCCTGCGCTTGCCCCAGGAGTCCGGCCAGGGGGCCAAGGAGTCCTGCAAGGCCGGTGGCCAGCGCCGCCCCGGCCTTTTGACTCCAGCCTGGTGCCCTTTTCGCGGTTTGCGGGTGAGCTGGCGTTACCTGAGCCGATACCGCGGCCTCTTGAGGTTCTGCCTTGTGCCAGGGAGAGGCGGTTGCAGGGCCCATCGCCTGAGCTTGCGCCTCGGGCACCGAGTCCTCGCCCCGGAGCAGTAACTGCGCCAGCTGATCCTCCAGCGCCTCCAGACGCAGCTCTGTCTGTAAATGCCGCTCCTGCTCCTGCTGTTTTAGGAGCTGCAACTCCCGCAGCAACTGCTGCAGTTGTGCCGCTGACGTCCCTTCCGTTGACTTCATAGCCCGCCCATTTGCTTTAGATTCTGCCTGCCAATAGTGGCCTTACCCCGATATACACAAAACCATTCCGCCACACCACTAGCCGGGCAGATGACAAACGGCCTCAACATTATTGCCATCGGGGTCGAGCACAAAGGCGCCAAAATAGTGCTGATGGTACTGGGGCCTGAGCCCTGGGGCGCCGTTATCTGCACCGCCGGCAGCCAGGGCCGCATGATAAAAGTCGCTCACGGCTGCCCGATCACGGGCCGCAAAGGCGGTATGTCTGGGGGTTGCCGCCTCACTGCTCTCGATCACCCAGAACACCGGTCTGCCGTCCGGACCGAAAGCGCACATGCGCTGGGTAGGCCAATCGGGGTTCCAATGGGCCACCTCTTCCAGCACCAAGGGATAGCCAAGGGGAGCCAGCGCGGCCTGATAAAAAGCCTTGGTAACTTCATAGTCTGTAGCATAGCTGCTTAAGTGATCTATCATGTTCATTCCTTTGTCAAAAATGACAGGACGTCATCGCCGGTTGCCCCTGTCTACATCAAAGGTTCCAAGCGCAAAGGGACCACCGCCATTAATGTCCTTGTCGTAATGAATGGTCAACCAATAACCATTGGCGGGGCCACTGCGGGGCATTCTTAGCATGGCCACGCCAATCCAGATTTCCTTGGCAGAACCACCAACCAGGGTCGCCCGATAACTTAGGGCGGCATTATCGCCAAGATACTCACCATTGGCCTCAAACAGGGCTTGTTGGCGTCGTTCGGGCTTGCCCTTTGGGAAATAGTACATATCGGCAATTAATCGCACCTTGTCGCCATCAATGTTGACCTTGGCGTTGTGAAATTCATACTGATACATAGCCGAATGAAAATTGTTTAGCTCTATGAAGTTATGCTTGTCTATATCTTTTCCTGCACCTTCAAAAGTCCATTCAAACCGCTCTGTTTCAGCAACCTGTTTAGTGTCCGCATTGACCGGAAATCCATTGGCCAACCAGATCCACAGCAAGGTGATGAATATCACAACGCCAATGACCACCCCATAAAACAAGCCTGCAACTTTGGCATGATTTTCATCTCCACTTGGCTCTATTTCTATCTCGTCTTGAATAAGGGGAGGCAGTAAATATTGCTGCTGAAATTGATCGTAATTCAGAAAATCCAAATTTAATGCCAGAGACAATTTTCGGCATTCAATTTCATTGAAAAGCAAAGGGTTGGATAACTTTTTGTAAAAAGTCGATTCCTTGAAGCCATGTTGGCGTATGAAACTTTTTTTACTGACACCCGTGGTTTGCAGGACTCTATTGAGCTCCATCTCAAGAACGCTTCTGTCCATAATATTTATTCGCAATCAAAGTGTTAGATACTCTTTCCGTGTCTATTTTAAGCACAGTTGCAAGCGGTAGCAACTTAGTATTAACAATATTGCGCTCAGGGTGTACGGCCAACATGACTTATTTGGCAACTCCAGTTGGGTAATAAGTATTAATTGGCTGACATCAAAGTCTCGTGGAAATAGGCAATAGGCTCAATCCCACCTTTTATATATCGCCGACTCGAAAAGGAATTTTACCGATGGAACTCACGCATAAATTCAAATTGTCGCTTTTGTCCTGTAGCCTGCTGCTTGCCGCATGCGGTGGCAGCGATGGCAAAGACCCGGAAGTTTCGGTTAACCAGGCGCCCACAGTCACCCTGGCCAATACGACTGTCAATGAAAAAGCCGAAGTCAATTTAAGCGCTTCAGCCACAGACACAGATGGAACAATAGCTTCTTTTCTCTGGGAAGTGACCAGCAGCCATGATATCGCACTGACCGGCGCAGACACTGCTACCCCTAGCTTTACCGCTCCTGAGGTGGGGCTTGAGGGGGACACAGTAGCGCTAAAGGTGACAGTCACAGACGACGACGGCGCCACCGCCAGCGCCAGCACTGAGGTCAAGGTTAACCCACTTACCCTTGCTTTTACCTTGCAAGGTATGGCCACCGATTCGCCTCTTGAAAACGCTCAGATTAAGGTCACCATAGGTGGGCGAGAGATCACTGTTGATGCTACTGCCGATGAAAATGGCAATTACAGCATTGAATTACTACTGGACGATTCGGAAACCAATGCCTTTGTCACCATAGTGGCCATGGGGGTTGGTGAGCAAACCAATGCCGGTCTGATATCTTTGCTTGGCAGCGTGTCGGAACTCAATCAACTTGCAGGTGCAGATGGCATAGTCAGTGCGGAAGATCATTTTGCTGTAAACGTCACCAACGTGACCACGGCCCAATATGCCTTGGCCAAACTGGCCAACAACAATGAACCCATCAGCAGCAGTGAGCAGTTCGCAACACTTTCTGCTAACCTGAATCCCGACGAAGTCCTGGCACTCGCCACAGCCATCAAGGTCGCCATAGACAAATCTGCCGACAACCCGGATTTGGGATTACCCGAGGGGATCAGTAATACCCTGGAATTAGTAGCCAATACGGAGCAAACCCAGGCCTACGTGGAAGATGTGCAACAAAGCACTGAATACGCAGATGCCCAGCAGGAAATCTTTGAAGACCCCAACTTGGTTGATACCCAATCGGCCTTTGTGGTGCCTGAGACCTATTACCTGATGCCACAAAGCACATTGCACAGTGGAAGTGTATTGAAGTTCAAGGCGACCAATGCCGAAGGATCTACAGGCACTGGCACCCAAGGAGATTCCCACTTTGATTGGAGCTTGGCTGAGGGTGTATTAACCCTGATTTATGATGGCAATCCACAAAGCGAGCGATTTTACATCAGCCGAGTAGTTGAGAATCAAACACGCAATGTATTGGTGGAAACTGAGCCAGTGCGCACCGAAATACGGCGCTTGCAAAGTTCAGCAGACGGGGATCTGCTCGCGTTTACCGATGTAAAAAAATGGCATTTCCCCAATGGCGAATTTGAAGACGAAATCCAACAATCACATGCCAGTCTGACAGCCCTTAAGCCCAGTGCCATTAAGCCCATCAGTCACAGTGGAGAGGGGCATATGATAGTACCCACAACAGAGGAGCACAGAGGAGATTCCTATATCAGTACCGAGGTTTTACACCTGGCTGCTGATGGCAGTGGCACTTTTGAATTCAGCCCAGACAGCTATAGCTGGCAGCTGGTTGACGGCCAAATGGTGCTGAGTTTCGGTGAAACCAAGGTGCGTTTTGTGCTGCTGGATGATTCTCAGGCTCTGGACCGCTACGCCTTGGAAGTCAGTGACGATGGCATAAACTTTGACTGGGGTTACACCATTGGCCAGGGTAAATTGCTCACCCAACCACCCGTTTGGGCCGTGGCCGATATTCCCGGCATTTACAGCTATGACAACGCCATATTTAATGGCGAGCCCAGTGCCTTCTGGCTTGAGCTCCATGAAAACGGAGATGCCGAAACCATAAGTGCCGACGACTGGAACGGTGATGGCAAGCTTAATGACGAGGAGTTTTCCATCCAGTATGGCAGTTGGGAAGCGCGCAGCGATGGCGGCATTCGCATCCTGCGTACCATGGTCAAGGTACAGGATGACAACGGCGATATACATTACTCCTATAGCAACAGCTGCCGCCATCCGGAAGGCAACTGCGTTACAGTCCATGATCGAACCTGGTCACTGCTGGGGCAAAAGGATGAGCAATACGGTGTGTTCCATACACACCATTACTACAGTGGTTATTACGACAACGATACTCAGTACATGGACAACCGCACCCTGTTCAAGCTGGCCGAACGCCCACTTCCCTTACCCGAAAGCCTTAAGTCAGCACGTCAAACTAAAGTCATGACAGCTGAGCAGGCAAAGATCGAGTTAAACAAGGCCCAATGGCACTAACTCAAACCAGCCAAGCTTTTAGCCGCCTCTCTTTGGGCGGCTTTTTTATCATTCAAAGCCTTAACTATACTTGCTGCACCTGTTCGAAATCTCGGAACTCCAATGCCGCCCCTGCGTTTAACCCTGCTCACCCTGCTGACCCTGTGTGCCTTTGCCGGCAATTCGCTGTTGTGCCGTGCCGCCCTGAGTCAAACCAGCATAGATGCCGCCAGTTTTACCAGCCTCAGGCTGATGTCCGGCGCCCTGATGCTGGGACTGATAGCCAGACTGAACAGGCAAGGTGCCCCGGGGCGCGGCAATTGGCTTTCCGGCCTAGCACTGTGGGTGTATGCCGCCGGCTTTTCCCTGTCTTATCTGCAACTGAGCACCGCCATGGGGGCCTTGATCCTGTTCGGCGCGGTGCAATTCACCATGATAGGAGTGGGGCTGGTACGTGGTGAGCGCCTGACACTGTACCAATGGCTGGGGCTGGTTCTGGCCTTTGGCGGCCTTGTCGGACTCTTGCTGCCTGGGCTGGCAGCGCCGCCACTGGTGGGCGCGCTGCTGATGCTCAGCGCGGGCATCGCCTGGGGCATCTATTCCTTGCGGGGCCGCAAAGGTGGCGATCCGCTGCGGGTTAACGCCGGAAATTTTCTCTATGCCCTGGTCCCCGCTCTGCTGTTCAGCCTTATCTGGCCCGGCGACACTTCTTGGGATTACCCCGGCATAGGATACGCCCTGGCCTCCGGCGCCCTGGCATCAGGAATAGGCTATGCCATCTGGTACCGGGTACTGCCCGAACTCAAAGCCAGTACCGCCGCCAGCGTACAGCTGAGCGTGCCCGTGCTGGCATCCCTCGGCGGCATAGTTTTTCTGGGGGAATCCCTGAGCCTGAGACTGGTACTGGCAAGCATCGCCATCCTCGGCGGCATATTGCTGGTCATTCTGGCCAGGACGGCAAGCAAATCCTGAATCCAGTGGGTATTTGCCAATAGCGCAGCTTTGAGTAAGGCTAAAGGTATCCCCTGGCAAACCGGAGTCAGCATGAGTGAACGTCAATCCCCGCAATTTTATGGCGGCCCAAGAGAGTGCCCCAGTAACGAGGGGCGCAGGCAAATTCAGCGCATCCTGCCGAGGATCAGCGATGTGGGTGGTATTCCCGTGGCCCGCGCCATACCGCAGAAGGACAGGCGCCTGATTGGCCCCTGGTGCTTCCTCGACCATATAGGCCCGGTCACCGATGGCCCGGCACTGGACGTGGGTCCTCACCCCCATATAGGGCTGCAGACCTTCACCTGGATGCTGGAGGGGGAGATATTACACCGCGACAGCCTGGGCAGCGCCCAGGTTATAAGCCCGGGTCAGGTCAACCTGATGACCGCCGGCTATGGCATAGCCCACACCGAAGAAGCCGTGCCGGGTCATCGCCGGGTACACGCGGCCCAGCTGTGGATTGCCTTGCCGCTGGCCCACAAGGATACCCAACCACGCTTCGATCATTACCCCTCACTGCCGCGCTGGACCGAGGTCGGGGTCGAATTTACCTTGCTGACCGGTCAATGGCTGGAACACCAGGCCCCCGTGCTGCACTTTTCCCCGATCCTCGGTATGGATCTGTATCTGCCCGCCACGGCAGAAACGCCGGTCAGCTTGTCGCTGCCTTTGCAACCCGGATTCGAATACGGCCTGATGCCGATGGAGGGCCAATTCAGCGTCGATGATGAGGCGTTCAGCGACAATCAGCTGGCCTATCTGGGATTGGGGCGGGACTGTGTCGAACTGGAACTGCAGCCGGGTTGCCGCCTGCTGCTCTTGGGTGGCGAGCCCTTAAGCGATGCGGTCAGCATCTGGTGGAACTTTGTCGGCCACAGCAAGGAAGAAATCGCCGAAGCCCAGGCCCAGTGGCTGGCTGAAGATCCGCGCTTTGGCACAGTGCCGGGTTATAGGGGCAAACGCCTTGTGCCACCGCCGTTGCCCTGGTAGCGCCCCCTTATATGAAGGCCAAAACATGCACAGCCAGATACATGTGTAAGGAGATAGCTAGTAAAAGACCGCCATCAAGGCGGTCTTTTTTAATGGGTTAATCCAAGGATTACCAAATCTTGACCCTGTCCTCGGGGGCCAGATACAGGGCATCACCGGGCTTAACGTTAAAGGCCTGGTACCAGGCATCCAGGTTACGCACCGTCAGAGCGCGGTAGTTGCCGGGGGCGTGACCATCGGTGGCGATACGCTGGCGCATGGCCGGTTCGCGCATCTTGGTGGCCCAGGTCTGGGCATAGCCGATGAAGAAGCGCTGATCGCCGCTGAAGCCGTCGATCACCGGTGCTTCCTTGCCTTTGAGGGAGGCACGATACGCATCGTAAGCGGCCGCGAGACCAGCCACGTCAGCAATGTTCTCACCCAGGGTCAGCTTGCCGTTCACATGCAGATCCGGGAACGGCTGGTAAGCGTCGAACTGGCCTGCCAAGGCATTACCCTGCTGGGCAAAGTGATCAAAGTCTTCCTTGGTCCACCAGTTGCGCATGGCGCCTGTGCTGTCGAAGGCCGCACCGTTGTTGTCGAAGCTGTGGCTGATCTCATGGCCTATCACGGCACCTATGGCGCCATAGTTGTAGGCATCATCGGCATTGGGATCGAAGAAGGGTGGTTGCAGGATACCGGCCGGGAAGTTAAGCGCGTTTTGCACCGGCAGGTTGACCGCGTTCACTATCTGGGCCGTCATCCACCATTCGCCCTTGTCCTGGGGTTGACCTATCTTGGCCAGCTGGTGAGCATACTCGGCCTGCTGTCCGGCAATTTGGTTGGCATAGGCATTGCTGGCCTTGACCTTATAGTGGCCGTAGTCGCGCCAGTTGTCGGGATAACCCACACTCACCACCAGGGATGCCACCTTGGCCAGGGCTTCCTGTTTGGTGGCTGGCGCCATCCAATCTATCTGCTCAACCCTGTTGTGGAAGGCGGCGATGATCTGCTTGGTCATGTCGCTGACCTTGGCCTTGGCCGAGGCAGGGAAATACTTGTCCACATAGGCCTTGCCGACCGCATCGCCCAAATAGTCATCCAGGGCGCTGAGGGCGCGCTTGTCACGACTGCGCTGCTGTGGGGTACCGGACAGGGTGGTACCATAGAAGTCAAAGTGGGCCTGATCCACAGCCGTAGGCAGCACGTCTGCATGGCTGTTGATCTGATGGAATGCCAGCCAATCCTGCCAGGATTGCAGTGGCTCGGACGCCACCAGGGCCGACAGGGCCGTGATGGCCGGAGCGTGATAGGCGGCAAAGCGACCCTGCTTGCCCAGCTGCGCCGCCGTCATAAAGGCCTGCCAGTCGATACCGGGTGCCTTGGCATCAAAGTCAGCACGACTCCAGATGGCCGACGACTTGCTGAAATCTTCGCTGTCTTCGCGGCTGACATGGGCCTGGGCAATCTTCAGCTCCAGGGCATAAATCCGTTTGGCACGGGCCTCGGCATCCTCCATACCCGCGGTCTGCAGCAATTTGGCGATATAAGCCTGGTAGGCGGTGCGGATCTCCTGCATCTTGGGATCGTCGGACAGATAGTATTCCCTCTCTGGCAGACCCAGACCACCCTGCAACATGTAGGGCAAGACTTCGCCCGGCGTTGACAGGCCCTGGGTTACAAAGATCCCGAACAGGTTTTCGGTGAAGTAGTTGGTGGCATTGAGTGGGTCCACATCGGCGCGCAGGTTGGCGCCCAGGGCTGCCGACAGCTCGGCCTTGTTGCTGATGGCCGCAAAGCGGGCCAGATCGGCCTGCACCGGCTTCATACCGGCGGCATCGATGGCGGCCGTGTCCAGATAAGCATGGTAAAAATCGGCGATGCGGGCATTGTCACTGCCGGGGGCATGCTTGGCCTTAACCAGCGCATCTATAAGCTCGGCCTTGTGCTTTTCTGTCTCCAGGAAAGCCACCAGGAATGCGCCTGTGCTGGAGCGATCATCCGGGATCTTGGTGGTTTTCATCCACTCGCCATTGGCGTAGTTATAAAAATCATCACCGGGCTTTTTCGATAAATCCATGGCCTGCAAATTAATACCTGCCAGGCTTTGGCTTGCCATGGCATTGACCGGCGTTTGTGCCTGGCTTGGGATGGCAGCAACGCCCCCCAATACTGTTGCGCCTGTCAGCAAGGCCGCTGCGATACGGTTCAACATCTGTAGTTCCTTTTATCGTTATATTTCAACTTATATTGCAAGAGTCGACAACGCAGAAAAGTCTACTCCATTGTCGGCAGGGAGCTGCAAACAAAAATGTGTATTTATGTGTTGAATATGGCCTTGGCAGCCAGGACGAACTCAGCAGCGTCATTCAATTATGGGAGTTACCAGAGGGCGCGCGTCCAAACATCCAAATGCGCATCAGCTGCCCGACCGCACCAGGCCGGGCAGCTGTAGATCAGGCTGCAAATCTCAAACCATAGCTGGCACCATTTTTCCAGACGCACCTAGCCTTGGTTGGACCTGTCAATTCACTGTCCAGTGACAGCCTGTCACCTACCAGCAGATCGCCCTGATACTGAATACGGGCGCCTTCTTTGCTGAAGTCCAGCAATTGGCAACTGGCATCCATCTTATCCTTGTGCAGCATGGCCTGGATGTGGCCACCCTTGAAACGCTCCTGAGCTCGGCGATCTGCCTCGCGGGTATTTTGCACATCTGACTTGGCAACGGCCTCTTCATGCTGTGGCACTTCCGACTCGCTAACCAATTCAGGATTGCCAGGCATGTATGTGCCTTCGGCCATACGCTGCTTGACACTGGCATGAAGACTGACATTGATGGGTGAACTTTGGGGATCACCGTAAACCTGCCGCAATTCGGGTTTGGCGCCCAATTTTTCCAACATTCGGTAACTCCAGGAATAGGAGTTGTGGGCAGTCATCTTGAGATCCGGTTTGCAATGGTGAGCCAAATAGTGCTCATCAAAGTCCAGCCCCAGAGCTTGCGCCTTATTCACCATCCATTGCAATGGCATATCGGACAACCCGGACTCTTCATAGCCACCGGTCACATCGGCATGGGCGCCGACAAACCAGCACTGCTCAATGTGTTGCTTGTCGAGCTGGGAGCCGGCCCACAGATCCGGCTGATAATTGTGTCGCCTTTCATCCAGGGCCAGGGCTTGAAAAGCATTATTCACCGAGGGACTGATTTGGGTATCGTAAAAGCCAATCCAACTGCGGGTTAAACGATTAAGCAGCGGCAGCGGCGCACCACGGGCACCGACGGAATCGAACACCCCCAACATGCGTATGTCGGGACGAATATTGCCTTCATAGTGGGTGGCGGTGCGCTTGTGTTCCGGCGTGCGGTAATAGCGGTAAATTTTCGACAGCTTGCCTAAATCTTCTCTGGCCACCAGACCGACCGCATCAATCAGGCCTGTCAGCGCCCTGGCAGTATGGGCCCCGCGGCTGGCGCCGAAAACATACACCTCATCGCCCGGTTGATAGTTGTGGACAATAAAACGGTATGCATTCAGCACATTGCGCTTCATGCCATAACCCAAGGTGCCGGCAATCAATCTACTGATGGGATTGATACCCAGCCCCTGATCGTAAAACACCACCTGATGTTTGCCATCGGCTGCGATGGGCCTGATGGCTCGAACCATTTTCACCGCATTGGTCGGATTCTCATCCGGCGCATTCCAGGTCCCGTCACAACAGATGACGATGCGTTTGGCCGCGTTCATAGTTACACTCCTTCCACAGGGAAATAGCAGCAAGCCTCGACATTGGCGCCGATACAGTGGAATGAGTATAGTTGAACATTGATTAAAAAGTGACCAGGCCTGACGATGTAAAAGCAGGCTCAAGCCCTATGATTGCTGGTGTCTCAGTGCGATCTTGGATCTGAATCGCAAAATTTATAGCCCCGCTTTCCGGCTTGCTTTATTTGGTACATGGCCGCGTCGGCCTGCTCTATTAGTTGCTTTAATTCATTGCCGTTTTCTGGGTACAGACTGATACCTATACTGGCCCCCAGGCTGTAAGCTTTGTTGCCAATCACAACATCCTCAGCCAACTGAGTCACCAACTTATTGGCCACCTCCTGTACCTGGGCATGGTTTTCCAACTGCGTGGCTATGATGATAAATTCATCACCGCCGATCCGGGCGCAAATATCTGTGCTTCGGGTACTGCTCCTGAGCCGCTCCGCCACCACCTTCAACACTTCATCTCCGGTACCGTGGCCCGCCTTGTCGTTGATGGGTTTGAAATTGTCCAGATCGATATAAAAAATGGCCATTAATTGGTGGGGCCGGTTTGCCAACAGCACGGCTTTCTCAAAAATATTGTGCAAATACCTTTTGTTTTTGAGTCCGGTAAGGGGATCGTGGTGGGCCAGCTCCAATGCTTTTTCCTCTGCATCCAGCAAGCGCTTTTGCAAGCTGAACAAAATGGCGGCCAAGAGTGCCAGATACAACACCAGAGTCAGACCTGTGCCAATCATAAATCCCGGTAACTGCCAGCTTGGCATCAGATACATCAGGGGGTAGGACAGCCAGTGCAGCGTCAACAAGGCCGCTGCCACAGCTGCCGCGGTCATGAAAACAATTGGCATCATTTGTCTGTGCTTCACAATGACAAATGCAAAGCAGCCAAGGTACACCAGGTTAAAGATCACCAAGCTGGCTCGCCCGGCCCACAAGGGTATGTCGGTCAGCAACACCAACAACAGCCACAGCTCTGCCGCCAAGGTACCTGCCCACAGCCAAACCTGCCCGGGCTTCAAACCATAAAACTGCAGCACACCAGCCACCAGCAGCGCTTTTTCCAGCACAATCAAAGCAGCATAACTAACTAAGGTAAGTTCGAGATTTGATTGCTGTGCGTGCAGTAGCAAAGACAGCCGCGCCAACAGTGCGAAGAAGATAGCTGCTGCCCACAGCCTGGCACCGTCATTGGTTCTGGGTATCCGACTGACCAGGATAAACAAAATACAAATGACGAAGTAAATGGTGGAGCCAACGGTATGTTCTATTTGGTAAAACATAACACCTTGCTGCCGCTGATTATGAAAGGGGTGACCTTGCCGATCGCAAACGTATCCCGAAGAGTATAGACCCCTCCCGGGATCTGTTCATAAGTCACGGCATCGGGAAAGGTTGGCGAGTATGGATAGCCGGCACAGTTAATTCACAGTACCGGCCTCAAGGTGAAAGGATGGAGATTATTTTGCCAGCTCAAAATCAAGGCGCACCGTGCTTTCGGCGGCGACAGGTTTACCATCAACAAACTTGGGGGCATAACGCCAATCTTTCAAAGCTAAAAGAGATGCTTCTTCTATGGCTTTCACACCACTGGAGTCAATAATCTTAGGGTCTCTGACCTTACCATTTTCAGCAATGGTGAAACTAATATTCACCCACCCACTTTTTCCTCGCCTGGCGACAGAAACAGGAAACTTGGGCGCAATCTGCAACAGAGGTACCTGCTCCTGGTTATCATTCCAGGGACGCATTTTTCCTACTGCCTGACACTGTTCGGTGGCCTTATCCTCTTCCCCTTGATGTTCATATATTTCTATCAAACGGGTGCGCGCTGCCAAGGCGTAGGGGTGACTGAAATTCAAAGATTCATACTGCTTTATCACGTCCAGAAATAAGGGCTCTGCCTTGGAATATTGCTTATTGCCCAACTCGGCATTGGCGAGCAAATAGTTGGCCTTCACCCTGGCGGTCGCATTTTCCGGCAAATTGGCACTGAAGTATTGCTGGGCATCACGTATGTAAGCCAGCACCTCTCTGTCATAAAACTCAGTTCCTGTCAGACGCTCAAACGCCGTCATCTGGGTCAGGGCCAATAGCTGAGGATTTTTGGCCTTTTCGGCTATAGCAAGCGCCCGTCGGTAAAGGTTCCGGGCCTCTTTATTATTTCTGGACACGTCCGCTGTGATACTAAGGGCATCAATCAGCTCAATGGCATTGTTACCATAGTGTTTTTCAAAACTGGCAAGACTGCTTTGGGCTATGGCATGAGCTTCGTCCCAATGTCCACGAAAGCCTTGGGACTGATCTTGTCCCATGGCCGCAGCCAAATTAAGACCAACCGCGGCGTACTGCAGGTCTTCCTTGCCATATTTTGTCGCCGCCAACTCATAGGCCTTCAAACCATGGCTTACTGCACTGGCGTAATCTCCAGCCTCACTGGCTGATTGATAACTCTGATACTCATCGCTGAATTCGTCTGCCTGAATGGCAACAGAAATAGCAATACCCAAGGCAAAAAGAAGAGGCTTAACAGTCAATGTTTTCATCGTTAGTCCATTAAAAGAAGAAATGACGGGCAAAACTATCATGGGAAGGTGTGATTCACAATCTGCAAATTGCCACGACAAAGCATAAGAAACTGATATTATAAATTTTGTAATTTTGATTACAGATAAGAATGAATTAGGGACCCGAAGGTCCCTAATTCATAGGTCTGTTATTCAACCTTGCTAATATCACCCGCTTTTATCAGAGCAAAATCTTCGACTTTAATGTAATTACGGAACACCTTCGTCAAATCCTCTGCCGTCAGTGCTTGAATTTGGGCTTCAAAATCCTTGTCAAAGTCCATGCTTCGCTCCAGCTTGAGATTCTTGCTTAAGGTGCGTACCAACTCTTTATCTTGGGCTCTACTCACCTTGCGTCCTTGTAACAATCCGGATTTGGCCGCTGCTACTTCGTCCGCAGTAAATCCATCCTTGAGCAGACGCGCAATCTCCTCCTTGAAGCCTGTCTCTACCTTGTTCAGGTTTTGCGGTGCGCAAATGGCATAGGCTCCAAGAATGGCCCTTTGGTCCTCACTTTCAAATTGCAAGAAAGAGCCGGCAGTATAGCTCAGGCCATCTTGTTGGCGCAGTCGCGTAGCCAAACGGGAGCTGAGGAAACCGCCGCCGAGAATATAGTTGCCTAATGTTAAGGCCGGAGCATCGACGCTGGTATCACCGGCCGGCAGCTGCAATGAGGCGACGAAAGTCGCGTTTTCTTTATCTGGGGTATTAAAGCTGATCGGATTGGCATCCAATTTCTGGTATGGGCTATCAATCCTCTGATAATCCCGCTTGCCATTCCAGTTATTGGTCAGGCTCTCAAGGCTGTTAAGGGTTGTTTGCGTGTCAAAGTCACCAATCACCGCAATTTGCATCTGCTTGGCGCCATAAAACTCTTTGTGGTACTGCTTCAGCTGTTTCAAGTTTAGGGCATCGAGCTCTGCCAACTGTTCTTCAAAACTGCCTACGTGTCTTGGATCGTCTTTCTCATAGGGGCTCTGGTGTCGGCTGAAGGCGTTGAAAGCCAGCGCTTGGGGATCCTGCAAGTTTTGTTCAATGGCTACCTTGGCCTCGGCCCTGTATTGCTCAAACTCTTTTTCCGGGAATGTTGGATTTCGTAGCACATCCGTAACTATAGCCAAGACAGAAGTCAGCTTATCCTTTGTGGTTTCCAAGGTGAGGAACAAACTGCCATTGCCACTACCAATCTGGAGATTGGCCTGTAACTTGTCGAGTTCCTCTTTAATTTGTTCGCGGCTGTACTTGCTGCTACCACGCAGCAACATTTCACCCACGGCTTCGCCGACGGTATTCTTTCCTTTCAGGCTGGACAGGTCACCAAACTGGGCATTCATGCGCAGCACCACGGTTTCACCCCGGGTTTTCTTTGGCAGCAATGCCACCTGAGTGCCCGATTTCAACACCAAAGTCTGGGTTCGGCTGTCAATGCTGTCTTGAGAAGGGTCAAAGGCTTCGCCTTGTGCCACCAGCTCACGTCCCTTGTAGTCCTTCACCATGGCTGTCACATCAGCAACCGCGGGAATCTCTATCCGCTCAGGTTTTTCACTTGGAATGAAACGCCCCAAGGTACGGTTATTTTGAGCCAAGTAGTATTCTGCCACCCGCTGCACGTCGGCCAGCGTGACTTTCTCCAAACGATCCCGATTTAAGAACAGCAAACGCCAATCGCCCATGCCAAGCCATTCAGACAATTCAAGGGCAACGCGTTCCGATGAGTTAAATGCCAAGGTCAGATTTTTCAGCAGCGTACGTTTGGCCGTTTCAAGTTCTTTTTCGGTGATAGGTTGGCTTTGTATAGACTCCAAAGTATCAAGGAACACTTTTTGTGATTTATCTATATTGGCGGCCTTATCCAATTCAGCGATGAAAATGGCCAATCCCGGTTCCTGCCATTGGAAACCCATTCCATAAACCGAAGACGCCAACTTGTTTTCCACCATGGCCTTATGCAAACGGCCATTGGGAGTAGCACCGAGGATTTCATTCAGCAAATCAATCGCAGCATAGTCCTCGTGGGCACCTGGCGGCACATGATACATGCTTCCCAGTAATTGCACGTCGCCAACGCGGCGCACTGTCACCTGACGCTCACCGTCTTGAGCCGGCTCTTGGGTATAAAGCGGTTCCAAGGCGCGCTGAGGTTTGGGTATTGCACCAAATTTGGATTCAATCTTGCCCAGCATGACCTTGGAATCAAACTTGCCCGCAACTATCAGGGTCGCATTATCTGGCTGATAATATTTCTTATAAAATGCCTGTAGACGCTCTATGGAGACATTTTCCAAATCCGAGCGGGCACCAATGGTTGACTTACCATAATTGTGCCATTCAAAGGCGGTGCTCATCATGCGCTGCAGAGTGATACGCATGGGACTATTTTCACCCTTTTCAAACTCGTTACGCACCACAGTCATCTCAGTGTCGAGATCCTTTTTGGCGATAAAGGAATTGACCATACGGTCAGACTCCATGCTAAGCGCCCAATCAATATTCTCTTCGGTGGCCGCAAAGGTTTCGAAATAGTTGGTACGATCTGTCCAGGTGGTACCGTTTGGTCTGGCACCGTGGGAGCTCAACTCCGAAGGGATATCTTTATGATTGGGGCTGCCCTTGAACACCATATGTTCAAGCAGATGCGCCATGCCCGTCTCACCATAATTTTCATGTTTGGAGCCCACATGGTAGGTAACGTTGACTGTGACAGTTTCCTTGGTCGCATCGGGGAACAATAATACCTTCAAGCCATTATCAAGCCGATATTCGGTAATCCCCTCCACTTCAGTGACTTTGTCTGCTGCCAATGCAGTAAAGCTGCCCATGCCACCGAGAGCCAGTAACAGAGCGCTGGCAATGCGATTTTTTCGCAAAATTTTCATGCAATTTCCCTTTGTCTTGGTTGATATTCCTCCCAAAGCTAACAGCCTTTGATTGTTCATGCGAGAACAAAGGCTAAAAAATTTACCGTCATTCGTTTTGATTTAAGTCGCTTATTCAACGACCTATTGCCAATAAGCCCAGGTAGGGTATCAGCAATCGAAATTGACTTTGTTGGCTGTAATGGGACTAAAAAGCCGCATCAAGATGATGCGGCTTTATTTTTTGGATAGGGTGCAGGAGCTTGGCGCCAAAAGGCCTAACGCATGGTGACAAATTCTTCTGCACCGGTGGGGTGTATGGCCACTACCGCATCGAAATCGGCCTTGGTGGCGCCCATCTTGATAGCCACGCCGAAGCCCTGGAGTATTTCATCCATGCCGAAACCTATGCCGTGAATACCGACCACTGTCTCCTCGGGGCCGGCACACACCAGCTTCATCTTGCAGGACTGACGGTGGGCGGTAACGGCTGTGTACATGGAGGTGAAGGTCGAGTTGTAGACCTTGATATTATTCTCACCGTACTTGGCCCTGGCCTCGGGCTCGGTCAGGCCCATGGTGCCTATGGGGGGATGACTGAACACCACGGTCGGCACATTGGAATAGTCCATGCGCGCCTCTGGCATGTTACCGAACAGGCGCTCAGACAGCAGACGTCCGGCTTTCACCGCCACCGGGGTCAACTCAATGCCACCGGCCATGATGTCACCGACGCAATAGATGCCCTTGGCACGGGTGTTCTGCTGTTCATCCACCAGCACATAGCCCTGCTCATCCAGCTGTACATCGGTGTTCTCCAACCCTATGTTGCCTGTGGCCGGGCTGCGGCCAATGGCCCAGATAAGGCAATCCACTTCATGGCGCTCACCGTTTTCCAGCTCCAGCACCAGGGTGCCGTCCTGTTGCTTGTGAACCGCCTTGGGTACGGCATCCGTGTGCAGTGTGGGGCCCTGTGCCGCCATGGCATCCACCAGCGCCTGGCTGAGCATGGGGTCAAAACCCCGCAGCGGCGCATGGCGGCGGACAAATAGCTTGGTGTCACTGCCGAGGGCGTGCAGTACCCCGGCGATTTCCACGGCAATATAACCGGCACCGACTACGGCCACTCTCTTGGGCTGTTCGTTGAGGGCGAAAAAGCCGTTGGAGTCTATGCCATGTTCGGCACCGGGAATATCGGGAATGGTGGGCGCACCGCCGGTGGCGATCAGTATATGGTCGGCGCTGTAATGCTCACCGTTGACCTCTATGGTGTGATTATCGACAAAGCGACCATAGCCCTGCACCAGGGTGACACCATTGCTGGCAAAGCCGCGACCATAGGCAGCGTGAACCCGTTCGATGTAGGCCTCGCGACTGGCGACCAGGGTCGCCCAGTCGAATTTTTTCACATCCACATCAAAGCCGTAATCCTTGGCATACAGGTGAATGGCCTCGGCTATTTGGGCGCCGTACCACATGACTTTTTTGGGCACGCAACCAACGTTGACACAGGTGCCGCCCACTTGCTGAGCTTCAATCAACAGCACCTTGGCACCGCGGATGGCGGCGCGGTTGGCAGAGGCAATACCACCGCTGCCGGCGCCGAGGCAGATGTAGTCGTAGTGTTGGGCCATGAAATTCTCCGTAATCTTCGGTCGGCGGGTCTCTATCGAGGGGTGCTAGTTTGCCCCCATAGCGGCGGCGCTTGCAAGAGACCGGGGAGAATCAACAGATATTGCGGCAATGAAATCAGCGCCGGTATTGGCAGCGACCGTAGTCGTCAGGCTCCGGGCCATGGCCGCCGCAATCGAGACAACTCCACTCCTTGCGCCTGACCGTCAGCTCTTCTTTCTGGTAGCCGGCCCCCTGGCTGCGGACGGCAGCTTCCAGGTGATCCAATCTGGCATCCAGCCAACGACAGGCAGGGTCGTTGGCCACCAGCTGGCGCTCAACCTTGGTCTTGCTGATCGTCTTTTTGCTCTGTTTCACTTTGCCGGATTGGCGTTTAGGGGCTTGTGTGGCCTGCGGCAGATGAATTTCCAGTGCCGGGCGGCTTTCGGGCACGGCCAAAGGCTGGCCCTTATCGTCCAGAACTGCGTCTTTGGGGGGTAAATACTGATTATTGAGCACATCGGCACCCAAGGCGCCAACACTGAACAGCAAGAGACCGGCCCAAAGCCGGTAGCGATTTATGGCAGACATTTCCTTGTCCCGGATCCATTCCCTGATTCAGGCAAGCATAGCGGATATTCAGAATTCCCGACTCAGGTGCAGGCTAATAAAATTAAGATCGCCTTCCTCATCATCCAGGATCACATCTCCCTGGGCCTCACTGTGTGCCAACTGCAGGGTTGTGGACCAACCGTCATCCAGGGTCCAGATTGCCTTAACTCCCCACTGTAAATGATTGCGGCCGCTGTGGAGTTCCGTCATGTACTGATAGTCCAGGCCCTGGGTAACGAAAGGCGTTAACTCCAGCGACTCTGTCAACTGCCAATGGCTGTAAAGACTGAGTTCGACAAAATAACCGGCGGCATCACTGCTGTAGGTATAGGCCACCACAGGCACCAAACGCGGCTCCAGCCACCAGGCCAGGCTGGCAAACCATTCATTGTCGGAGAAAGGCTCGTCGGCCACTATCTCCACCCTTTGGTACCCCAGACTGCCACGCCAGTCATCCCCCAGCGGCAGCTCATATTCCAGCCCCAGATTCCACTCACTGAAAAACTCACTGTCACCGCGGGCCAGGGTGGCGTAGGCCGTCAAGCTATCAACCGAAACGGCAGCCCCGCCCCACCAAACGCCGCCCCGGCCTATATTGTCGCGGCCCTCGGACACATATTGGCTGTCCCAGCCCAGATCCAGCCAGTAGCCAGTGTCGGCTTGGCTGGCACAGGTGAACAGGATTAGCGGTAATAAAGACAAGGAGCTTTTCATTACAGGGGTCCGGCATTAAACACAGGCATAGCATAGCCTATTCAGCACCGGCTTAAATGAGAACAGATATCATTTGAGATCCACACAGCATTTTTCCGCTGAACTTTATACGGTACGCGGTTATTTGATCGCCAGCACTGTTAAAGGGCGCATAAGCTGCTAAATGCGATCACGCCTTGATAATTGCCGCCACAGGCCTTATCTATGGCCTATACACAGACCCGATTCCGAGGATCCCCTATGAGCAACCCGCTGTTGTCCCCATCGACACTGCCGCCCTTTTCCAGCATTCGTCCCGAACACATAGAGCCCGCCGTCAGCCAGGCACTGAGTCATTGCCGCGCCGAAATCGAGCGGGTATTGGCCGCCGGCGACTTCAGCTACGAGGGTCTGGTGACACCGCTGGAGCAGGCCGATGACGAGCTGGGTCAGCTCTGGTCCCCCGTGTCCCACATGAACTCGGTACTGAGCACCGACAGCTGGCGCGCGGCCCACGATGCCTGCCTGCCGCTGCTGTCCGAGTACGGCACCTTTGTCGGCCAGCATGAGGGGCTGTACCAGGCCTATAAGACATTACACGGCTCGGCGGAATTTGCCGGCCTGCCAAGGGCCAAGCAAACCCTTATCGAACACAGCCTGCGGGATTTCGAGCTGTCCGGCATAGGTCTGGACGCCGCTAAAAAGGCGCGCTACGGCGAAATCGTCAAGCGCATGTCCGAGCTGACCAGCAGTTTTTCCAACAATGTACTCGACGCCACCCACGCCTGGAGCAAACTGGTGACAGATGAGGTCGAACTCAAGGGTCTGCCCGAGTCCGCCCTGGCCGCCGCCCGCGCCATGGCCGAGGACAAGCAGTTGGATGGCTGGCTGTTCACCCTGGATTTCCCATCCTACCTGCCGGTAATGATGTATTGCGACAACCGGGCGCTGCGGGAAGAGTGTTATCGCGCCTTTGTCACCCGCGCCTCGGACCAGGGTCCCAACGCCGGCGAATTCGACAACGGTCCGCTGATGGAAGAAATCCTCGCCCTGCGCCACGAGCTGGCCCAGTTGCTGGGATTCGAAAGCTTCGCCCACAAGTCCCTGGCCACCAAGATGGCCGAGAGCCCGAGCCAGGTGGTGAGCTTCCTCAACGAGCTGGCACTGCATTCCAAGGCCCAGGCCAAGACCGAACTGGCAGAGCTCAAGGCCTTCGCCGCCGAGCACCATGGCGACGCGACGCTGGAAGCCTGGGATCTCAGCTTCTACGCCGAAAAGCTCAAACAACACAAATACGAGATTTCCCAGGAAGAACTGCGCCCCTATTTCCCCGAGGACAGGGTGCTTGGCGGCCTGTTCCACACGGTGGAGCGTCTGTTTGGCCTGCGCATTGAAGAGCAGAAAGAATTCGATCGCTGGCACAAAGACGTGCGCCTGTTCCATATCTTCGATGCCAGTGGCGAGCAGCGCGGCAGCTTCTTCCTCGACCTCTATGCCCGCAGCGGCAAACGCGGTGGCGCCTGGATGGACGAGTGCCGGGTACGCCGTCGCGGCCCCAATGGCCTGCAACTGCCGGTGGCCTACCTGACCTGCAACTTCAACGGCCCGGTCGGCGGCAAACCGGCGCTGTTCACCCATGACGAAGTCACCACCCTGTTCCACGAATTCGGTCACGGCATCCACCATATGCTGACCAGGATAGAAGTGGCCGGGGTGTCGGGTATCAATGGTGTGCCCTGGGATGCGGTGGAGCTGCCGAGCCAGTTCATGGAAAACTGGTGCTGGGAGCAGGAAGCACTGCAAGAGATCTCCGGCCATTTCGAGACCGGCGAGCCCCTGCCCAAGGCCATGCTCGACAAGATGCTGGCGGCGAAAAACTTCCAATCCGGCATGATGATGCTGCGCCAACTGGAGTTTTCGCTGTTCGATTTCCGCCTGCACCTGGAATATGACCCCGCCAAGGGCGCCCGCATCCAGCAGACCCTGGACGAAGTGCGCGAACAGGTGGCCGTCCTGATCCCGCCGGCCTTCAACCGCTTCCAACACAGCTTCTCACACATCTTTGCCGGCGGTTACGCGGCGGGCTACTACAGCTACAAGTGGGCCGAAGTGTTGTCGGCCGATGCCTTCTCCCGCTTCGAGCAGGAAGGCATTTTCAACCCCGATACGGGCCATGACTTCCTGACCAATATTTTGGAGATGGGTGGCAGCGAAGAGCCCATGACCCTGTTCAAGCGCTTTATGGGCCGCGAGCCCAGCATAGAGGCACTGCTCAGGCACAGCGGTATCGAAGCGTAAAGGCCTTGGCTTAATGACAAGGGGCGCACTGCGCCCCTTTTTGCTGCCGGTCCCCGGCGCCTTGCCTGCTGGTATGACCTCTGTTAGCCTGTGCTTTTAAAGCAAAAACTCAAGAACCGACCCATGAATCTGTATTTCCGCTTAATCTGGTTGTTCCTCTGGCGCGTACGCCACTGCCGCAGCATAGGTTTTCTCGACACCAGCCTGATCCAGTACCGGGCGCTGCCGTCTGACTGCGACATCAATATGCACCTGACCAACAGCCGCTATCCGGCCTTTATGGATCTCGCCCGCACCTTTATGTTGGCGGAAATGGGCCTGCTGAAGCGCTTCCTCAAACTCAAGTGGATGCCGATAGTCAATGCCGCTGAATTCACCTATATCCGCGATATCAAGCCGCTGCAAAAATTCACCATTGAAAGCCGGGTCGTGGGTTGGGACGATAAATATTTCTATATTGATCAACGGTTTGTCAGCGATCGCGGTCTGCACTGCATAGTGCATGTGCGCGGGGTATTCGTTTGTAACCGCAAGCAGGTGCCCATCAGCGAACTGATCCGCGAGGCGGGTTTCGAGGGAGAGACCCCTGAGCTGACGCCCGAGGTACAACAGTGGAAGGCCTTTTTGCAACTCAAGAAGGAACGCAACAGCTGATCAGGGCGCGGCTCAAGGAATGTTGCGCACGCCCGCGGTTTCCTCGGCCTGGGCCAGGGTAATTTCGTCGGTCACCAGCTCCCAGGCGCCGCGGATATTGGCCTGTTGCCGGTAACGGCACAGATTATCCAATTCGAACGGCGTCAGGAGATCGAACAGGGTATCCAGGCAGGGCACCAGGGCGCAGTCGGCCAGGGTAAAGCCATCGCCCACCAGCCAGTGGTTATCGGCCAGCTGGTTATCCAACTCCTGCAAGGTCAGCCAAAGCCTGTTGCGCAACTGCCGGATTTTCAACTCGTCCTGCCGTGACTCATTGAGCAACTGCTCCAGCACAAATAGCTGATTATTGAGATCATTGTCTATCAGCCTGTCCCACAGCCGTACCCGCAAATTCACCGAGGGCATATCCGGCAACAAGCGGGTGCCACCGCGCACCTGCCGGTCCAGGTATTCTATGATGATGCTGGATTCGGGCAATAACAGGCCATCGCTGGTCTTCAACAGTGGCAGCTTGCAGGGCGGATAAATCTGGGCAAATTCGGCCCGCTGCACAGGATCGCGTAGCTCCACCACCCGGGGGAAAAAATTGGCCTGCTTCTCATACAGACCCAGCAGGACCTTTTGGGAATAGCGTGACAGCGGATGATAAAAAAGCTCCATGACACCTGCCTTGCAGCAACCACCTACAAGTTAACTTTAGCCGCAGACGCCACAGAGGGTGCAGTTTTCTGCTGTATTGTTTGCCGGTTATCCGGGATTAGCCTCAGCCCGACCGGGAAACAGTCGCTCCCGCAGGAAATCCAGCAGCACCCGCACCCTTGGAGGAGTCGTATCACGGTAGGGGTGCAGCGCGAAGATCCCGCCCTCGCGCAGATGATAGTCAGGTAACAGCCGCACCAGCTCACCACGTGCCAGTTGCTCCGTCAGCAGGTTATCCGGCAATACCGCCACCCCCAACCCCTGGCATGCCAGCGCCAACAGGGCATTGGTGCTGTTACAGCTGATAAAGGGCGTTACCCGTATCCGGTATTCCTCGCCCTGGCTGTTGTGCAGCACACAGCTGCGGGGCAAATGGCTTGAGGCATGCATCAGCCAGCGATGGCTGTGCAGATTGTCCGGATGCAAGGGCTTACCGTGGCGGGCTATGTACTCGGGGCTCGCCACCAGCAGCTCATCAAAACTGCCGAGCTTGATGGCCTTGAACTCAGAATCGGCTGGCCACCCGGCCTGAATGGCCACATCTATTTGCTGCTCCAACAGGTTCAGTTTGTTGTCTTCCAGCAGCAGGGTCAGGCGCAGGTGGGGAAAGCGCTGATGGAATTCACCGATCAGCGGCAGCAGATTGCGCTCCCCCAACCCCACGGGTGCAGTGACCCTCAGGCTGCCGTACAGCTGCTCGTCGCTGGGACGGGTAACGGCTTCCGCCTGCTTGGCCAGCAACAGCAGTTCGGCACAGTAGTGATAAAAGCCCTGACCATCTTCGGTGAGGCTGATACGGCGGGTGGTGCGGTGCAGCAGCTGGCAGCTGGTACGTTGCTCCAATTTTTTCAGGTGCTGGCTGACCATGGAGCGGCTGATCCCCAGCACCTCGGCAGCCGAGGTCAGGGAGCCCTGCTCCACCACAGTGGCGAACACCAGCATTCGATAAAGTTGTGCCGCGTCCATAGCCGCCCCTTTTGTTTAATTTCACTTACCAAAGCTATAAGTAAACCACTCATTATCAATTTTAGCCACGGGCGTACACTGACGACGTCAATTCAACCCGAGGAAAACAAGATGATCCTGATTTTCGGAGCGGCCGGCGATCTGGGCCGCCGCGTCACCCAAGCCCTGTTGCAACACGTCCCCGCCAACCAGTTGCGCCTGGCGAGCCGTCAGCCGGAGCGCCTGGACCATAGCGGCGCTGAAACTGTCTATGCCGATTTTGGCGAGCCGGAGTCACTCGCTGCCGCAATGCAGGGTGTCAGCAAGGTACTGCTGATTTCCGGCGATGCCCCCAACGATGTGCGCCTGGGGCAACATTTGGCGGTGATACAGGCCGCCAAGTCCGCCGGGGTCGAACAACTGGTGTATACCAGCTTCCAGTTGGCCAACCTGGACTCGGCCTTCGACTTTGCCCGCAGCCACGGCGCCACCGAGGCCGCCTTACGCCTGTCAGGGGTGCCTTTCACCCTGGTGCGTAACGGTCTTTATGCCGAGCTAACCCTGATGGGGCTGGAACAGGCGCTGCAGAAGGGCGAGCGCTTCAATGCCAGTGGTTCCGGCCGCTTTGCCCCCGTACTCAAGGATGATCTGGCCGAGGCTTTGGCCAAGGTGTTGACCGAACCGGGTCATGTGGGCCAGACATACACACTGCAGGGACCCGAGTTGTTCAGCCAGGCCGGGATCAGCGCTCTCATTGCCGACATCAGCGGCAAGGCGCTGCGGACGGTGGACATCAGCCCGGAGGCACAACAGCAGACGCTGCTCGCCATGGGATTGCCGGAATTTCTCGCCCGCGCCCTGGCAGGTAACAGCCGCGCCATTGCCAATGACGAATACCTGACTGCCGAAAATCACCTGCCGGCCCTGCTCGGCAGGACACCCGGCAGGCTCGAGACTTTGCTGCGACAGGCACTGTCCCACTGATCCGGGGAGGACGTGAAGGCGACTTGGGGTTACACTGTCAGCTCCTTGTTGCCGGAGAGTCCCCATGCAAAAAGCCGAACCTTTCAAGCACATCTATGAACGCGCCTGCGAACGCAAGGGCGGTGAATCCGGACTGGCGCAGCTGCTGCCCCAGGTGCTGACGGCAGCAGAATACCGCAACCACTCCGATGCCGAGCTGTTGTCGGCCATCAGCCGTCAGGTGTTCCAGAGCGGTTTCGTTTGGAAGGTGGTGCAAGCCAAGTGGCGGGCCTATGAGCAGGCCTTTTTCGGCTTCGAACCCCTAAAGGTGTTGCTGCTGTCGCCGGAGCAGTTGGCGGCGCGGGCAGCAGACCCCGATCTTATCCGTCACGCTAAAAAGACCCAGGCCATCTATGACAATGCCATTATGGTGACCGATATCGCCCGCGAGCACGGCAGCCTGGCGGCTTTTATCGCCGACTGGCCCACGGCGGATATCACGGGTCTGTGGCAACAGCTCAAACGCCGCGGCGCCAGGCTCGGCGGCAATACCGGCCCCTATTTCCTGCGCGGCACCGGCAAGGACACCTTTTTGCTGAGCACAGACGTGCAGGGTTACTTCAAGGCCCACAAGCTGGTGGATGGCAGCTTCAGCTCCCAAAAGACACTGGCCCAGGTGCAGGCCACCTTCAATGACTGGCAGCAGCAAACGGGTAAGCCTCTGGCCCATTTGAGCCGCATCCTGTCCTGCTCTGTCGGCGACAATCGCCTCTAAGGCGCCAGGCAGCAACGGGGCTGCAACATTGAGCAACACCCGGGTGAAAATCAGCGAAAAACCTTAACTAAACCTTTGCATAGGCAGAGAAATTTTCAATGTTTTACACTTTCAATCCCAAGGCCGCTTGTCCTGCTGTGGGGGCTGTGCGATAACTGGGGGCTGGACCAAATTACCCCGTCTTGGGTAATGGTGTATGTCCGAAATTTAAGGAGAGTCAGATGCGGCAACTGTTTGGAATTGCCTCGGCCATCAGCATGGCCTTGTTGATCAGCGCCTGTGACAACAAGGCCGAACAAGGCACACCCCAGGGACAGACACCCCCACCGACAGCCGTAGGCGTGGTGCAGGTGCAAAGTGGGCCCCAAACCCTAACGACCGAGCTGCCGGGCCGCAGCCGCGCCTATCTGGAAGCCGAGGTGCGCCCTCAGGTATCGGGAATCATTACCGAACGCAACTTCACCGAGGGCGGCATGGTCAGCCAGGGCCAGTCCCTGTACAAGATTGACGATGCCAGCTTCCTTGCGGCACTGAAAAGTGCCGAAGCGGATCTGGCCAGTGCCCACGCCGGGCTCGCCAGCGCCAAGGCCAGGGCGGCCCGTTATCAGGCGCTGCTCAGCAGCAAAGCCATCAGCAAACAGGACTTCGATGAGGCCGATGCCTCCTTCAAGGAAGCCAAGGCCCGGGTGGCTCAGGCGGAAGCCGCGGTCAACAATGCCAAAATCAACCTGGACTACACCCAGGTGCGCGCCCCCATTGCCGGCCGCATCGGCAAGTCCAGCATCACCGCCGGCGCTCTGGTGACCGCCAATCAGTCCATGACCCTGGCCACCATACAGCAGCTGGACCCCATTAACGTTGACATCAGCCAATCCAGTGCCCAACTGCTGGCACTGAAAGCCAAGCTGCGCCGGGGCCAGTTGCAGGCCAGCGACCATGCCGAGGTCGAACTGCTGCTGGAAGACGGCAGCCTGTATGAGCACAAGGGCCAGCTGAAATTTGCCGAAGTCAACGTCGAAGAGACCACGGGCTCGGTGATCCTGAGGGCGGAATTCCCCAACCCGGATCAACTGTTGCTGCCCGGCATGTATGTGCGTGCCCGGGTGAATATGGGCACGGATCCTGCGGCCATTCTGGTGCCGCAAAAGGCCATTTCCCGCAACACCAAGGGCCAGGCCGTGGCCATGGTGGTCAACCAGGACAACCAGGTTGAGGCCAGGGTGGTCACCACAGCCGAGGTGATAAGCAACCAGTGGCGCATCACGTCCGGGCTGCAGGATGGCGATCAGCTGATCATCGAGGGCCTGCAGAAGATAAGACCCGGCGCGCCCGTCAGCGCCACACCGGCCACCACCAGCCCAGCGCACTAATCGGGGACAGAGCTTATGGCACGTTTCTTTATCGATCGCCCCATCTTTGCCTGGGTGATTGCCATCATAGTGATGCTGGCGGGGGTATTGGCCATTCGTGACCTGCCCGTGTCCCAGTATCCCAAGATAGCGCCGCCGACCGTGGTGATCAGCGCCTTCTACCCCGGCGCCTCGGCCAAGACCCTGGAAGATTCGGTCACCCAGGTGATCGAACAGCGGATGACGGGCCTCGACCATCTGCGCTACATCAACTCCACCAGCGACGGCTTTGGCAATGCAGCCATCACCCTGACCTTCAACGCCGATGCCGATCCCGACATAGCCCAGGTGCAGGTGCAGAACAAGCTGCAATCGGCAATGCCGCTGCTGCCCCAGGAAGTGCAAAACCAGGGGGTCCGGGTTAACAAGGCATCCTCTGGCTTCCTGATGGTGCTGGGCTTTGTTTCCGAAGACGGTTCCATGGACAGGAGCGATATCGCCGATTATGTGGGCTCCAATATCCAGGACCCCATGAGCCGGGTGCCGGGCGTGGGTGAGCTGACCCTGTTCGGCTCGCCCTATGCCATGCGCATTTGGCTCGACCCGCTCAAGCTGACCCAATACAACCTGACCTCCCAGGACGTGATTGGCTCCATCCGCGAGCAGAATGCCCAGGTGTCCGCGGGTCAACTGGGGGGCGCGCCGTCCTTGCCCGGTCAGCAGCTCAACGCCACGGTATCAGCCCAAAGCCGCCTGACCACAGAGGAAGAATTCCGCAATATCATACTCAAGTCCGACACCTCGGGCGCCAAGGTGTATCTGGGCGATGTGGCCCGAGTGGAGCTCGGCGCCGAGAGCTATGTGGTGCAATCCTTCTACAACGGCCGCCCGGCTGCGGGTTTGGCAATCCAACTGGCGACAGGGGCCAACGCCCTGGCAACCGCCGATGCGGTACGGGCCAAGATAGATGAGATGAGCCCCTTCTTTCCCCAGGGGTTGAAGGTGGTTTATCCCTATGACACCACGCCCTTTGTCGACAAGTCCATCGAGGGCGTGATCCATACCCTGCTGGAAGCCATAGTGCTGGTGTTCCTCATCATGTACCTGTTCCTGCAGAATTTCCGCGCCACACTGATCCCCACCATAGCCGTGCCCGTGGTCTTGCTGGGCACCTTCGCCATACTCTCGGCCATGGGCTTTTCCATCAACACCCTGACCATGTTCGCCATGGTGCTGGCCATAGGCCTGTTGGTGGACGACGCCATTGTGGTGGTGGAAAACGTCGAGCGGGTGATGCAGGAGGAAGGCCTTGGGGCGGTTGAGGCCACCCGCAAGTCCATGGATCAGATCACCGGCGCCCTGGTGGGCATAGGTCTGACCCTGTCGGCGGTATTCGTGCCCATGGCCTTTATGACGGGCTCCACCGGGGTGATCTACCGCCAGTTCTCCATCACCATAGTCTCGGCCATGGCCCTGTCGGTGATGGTGGCCCTGATCCTGACCCCTGCCCTGTGCGCTACTTTCCTCAAACCCATCAAGCCGGGACATGTGCACGAAAAGACCGGCTTCTTCGGTGCCTTCAACCGCACCTTTGACAATCTTACCCAACGCTATTGCGGCAGTGTGGCCGGGATACTCAAGCGCGGCCTGCGCTTTGCCGCCATCTACCTGATGCTGGTGGTGGCCACCGGTTGGCTGTTCAGCCGCATGCCCACCGCCTTCCTGCCCGATGAAGACCAGGGCATTTTGTTTTCCCAGGTAATTCTGCCCACCAATGCCACCCAGGAATCCACGGTCAAGGTGCTGGACAAGGTGTCGGATCACTTCCTTGAGGGCGAGAAGGACAATGTCAATTCGGTGTTTACCGTGGCCGGTTTCAGCTTTGCCGGTATGGGTCAGAACATGGGTGTCGCCTTCGTCAGCCTCAAGGACTGGAGTCAGCGCACCGGGCCGGGCCAGGATGTGGAATCCATCTCCGGCCGCGCCATGGGCGTGCTGTGGCAGATTAAAGAGGCCTTCGCCTTCGCCTTCGCGCCGCCGGCGGTGATCGAGCTGGGCACAGCCAACGGTTTCGATCTGTTCCTGCAGGACAAAAACGGCATGGGCCATGAGCAATTGGTGGCGGCCCGTAACCAGCTGCTGGGACTGGCGGCCCAGAATCCCAATCTGGTGGGGGTGCGCCCCAACGGCCAGGAAGATGCCCCCATGTACCAGCTGCACATAGATCACAGTAAGCTGCGGGCCCTGGGCGTGGATATCAATAACGTCAATAACGTGCTGGCCACCGCCTGGGGTGGCAGCTATGTGAACGACTTTATCGACCGTGGCCGGGTGAAGAAGGTCTATGTCCAGGGTGATGCCCAATTCAGGATGCAACCGCAGGACATCAACAGCTGGTATGTGCGCAACCACCAGGGCGAGATGGTGCCCTTCTCAGCGTTCGCCGGCGGCAGCTGGGAATTCGGCTCCCCCAGGCTGGAGCGTTTCAACGGTCTGCCGGCGATGAACATCCAGGGCAGCACAGCCCCCGGCTACAGCACAGGTGACGCCATGCGTGACTTCGAGGAGATGGTCAAGCAGCTGCCACCGGGATTCGGCATCGAATGGAACGGCCTGTCCTATGAGGAACGGCTGTCGGGCAATCAGGCCCCCGGCCTCTATGCCCTGTCGATTCTGGTGGTGTTCCTGGTGCTCGCGGCCCTGTACGAAAGCTGGTCCGTGCCCTTCGCCGTGGTGCTGGTGGTGCCCCTTGGGATCATAGGTGCCCTGGTGGCCATGACGGGAAGGGGCCTGGCCAACGACGTGTTCTTCCAGGTGGGCCTGCTGACGACCGTGGGGCTGGCCACCAAGAACGCGATCCTGATAGTTGAGTTTGCCAAGGAATACTACGAGCATGGCGCCGGCCTGGTGGAAGCCACCCTGCACGCGGTGCGGGTGCGGCTGCGGCCCATCCTGATGACCTCGCTGGCCTTTGGCCTCGGCGTTGTGCCCCTGGCCATCTCCAGCGGCGTGGGCTCAGGCGCCCAGAACGCCATAGGCACGGGGGTGCTCGGCGGCATGATGAGTTCCACCTTCCTCGGTATCTTCTTTATCCCGCTGTTCTTCGTGTTGGTGGAGCGGCTGTTCAACCGCGGCGAGCGCAAGACACAGGAAGCCGAGCCCGGCCCTGGTCCGGAATTGGAACCGGAAGCAGACTGAGGTTCTACCCCAACAGCCCCGCCTTGCGGGGCTTTTTTATGACCCCCGGCTCGCACTCTGCAACAAGGTAAAATTGATGTTAACGGTGCCCCACGCCAATCACGCCCGGCATCGGCTGTTTTGACAACTCGGATTTTAAGCCATGGGCCGAAATGCGGGATAAAGATGGGATCAGGGGTCAATAATTCACCATCACGCACTTAACCAGCAGTCAATTTAACCAATGAATATCAATTGCTTATACTTGATAACTGGTAAGCGGCTCAGTATGCGCTGACTTTTTCACCAATAACTCTATGGTTATTTTGGCTGTAGCCCGGGAAAACCAATTAGCCGCTGTTTTTGACAATTAACTCTCTGCATACCTGTCCCCTTGGGTAAGGTTTTTTACCTTACCGGTTAAGTAACAACCACTTTGGGCGGGGTTGAAATTGCGGGAGTGCTGGTGCAATTTGCTGCGATTTATGGTTAGCTGTGAGCCAATTTCTGGCCGAGCTTGAGTTCGGTTCCAATAAAATCAATAAAAAAGGAATCAAAATGGAAGGTTTGCTGCTGGGATTGGGATTGCTGCTGATCCTGACCTATCTCTGGTACGTCAGCCTGCTGAAAAAGCGCGCCACGGCCCGTGAGGCCTTGCAGAGCGTGGATCATCAGCTCAGCAAGCGCAGCCAGCTTATCACCACCCTTTTGGCGCGGGCGCAAACCGAAATGGCGCACGAGCAGCCTTTGCCGGCCGACATCATCAAGTTGCAGGAGCAAACCGACGGGCCCTATCAGCCACAGGATGCCAGGGCATTGCAGCAGCATCTGCAAGCGGCGGATCAGTTGCACGGCAAAATGAGCCTGCTGTTTGCGCAATTGGAAAATACTCCCACATTGCTCACCGACAGCGTGCTGTTGCAATCCATGCAGGCCTACAGCGAACTGGAAACCCAGCTCTGCAGCGCCAGACGCTTTTACAATGCCGCCGTCACCGAGCTCAATACCGCAGTGGCCATATTCCCAGGCTCCATAATCGCCAGGCTCGCCAACATAGGCCCCATGCCTTTTTATGAAGCCGGCGAGGCCGACCAGGCTCCGGTCAACACCTGCGATCTGCAGAAATAGCGGCATATTGGCGCCAAGGCTTTGCTATTCTTGGCATATTGTCAAAACAGGAACCTCTGCCAGTGACAGCCAGGCTGTACCTTTACATACTGCTCTTGCCCCTGCTGACTCTCCAGTCCTGGGCTGAGGAGCCCAAACGGCTGGCCGCTAATTCTGCCGCCGGGGTGACGACGCCGGCTGAGCCAAACCAGGGCAAAAAACCACGCCTGAGCGCCAAATATTCGGATCAGGGTACCCAGGGGCCCAAGGTCAAGGTGTACCAGTATCGCCAGGATAACGGCACCATGGCCTTCAGCGACAAACCACCCGCAGATCAGCGCTTCAGTGTCCTGCTCTACGACTGTTTCGCCTGCGATCCCGCCTCCAAGGTGGACTGGCGCACCATCAAGTTACACCGCAGTTTTGATAAGCAGATCCGCGAAGCAGCCAATACCTATGCCCTGGAACCGGCGCTGATCCGCGCTGTGATCCATGCCGAATCCGGTTTCAATCCCAAGGCGGTGTCACGCACCGGCGCCATGGGCCTGATGCAATTGATGCCGGAAACGGCCAGGGAGTTGGGGGTGCGTAACGCCTTCGCCCCGGAGCAGAACATACTCGGTGGCAGCCGTTATCTGGCAAAGATGCTCAAACGTTTCGACGGCAAGCTGGATCAGGCGCTGGCGGCCTACAACGCCGGCGCCACCACGGTCCAGGACTACCGTGGCGTGCCGCCCTACCCCGAAACCCGGGCCTATATAGAAAGGGTCAACATATTGCTTAAACGCTATCGTAATTTTCGCGTCTAAACCTACTCGCCCACTTCCCATTTCACAGTGACCTGCCCATCGGGCTGCCCCAGCAGGGCTGACAGGCTTTGCAGCACCTCGGTCGCTATCTCATCCAGTTGCCAGGGGGGATTGATCACCCAAAGTCCGGCGGCCGTCATGCCAAACTCATCCGAATCGGGCTTGATGGCCTGCTCGATCCGCAGCTGCCGACGTATGCCGCTTTCTTTCAGCAGACTCAACATGGATTCGGTCTGGGCGCGATTCACCACGGGATACCAGAGCAAATACACCCCGGTGGCAAACTTGCGCTGGGCCTTGATGATGGCTTCGGCCACATCCCGATAATCGCTCTTAATCTCATAGCTGGGGTCTATCAGCACCAAACCCCGACGCTCCAGCGGCGGCACGGCTGCGAGCAGTCCCTTGAGGCCATCGCCGCGCACCACCTTGGTCTGGCGATCCGCATCAAAGTATTCCGCCAGCAGCTGATGATCCGTGCCATGCAACTCATGCAGCACCATGCGATCCTTGTCCCGCAACTGCATATCCACCAGCGCAGGAGAACCCGGATACCAGGCCAGCTCTTCGGCCGCGCCACCATTGCCCTCGTTGAAGTGGGCCACACACTCCAGATAATGGACCAGTGACGCCGGCAGATCCTGACGGCCCCACAGGCGCCCGATGCCGTCTTTGAACTCGGCGGTCTTCTGGGCAAACTCATCATCAAGACAATAGCCACCGGCACCGGCATGGGTGTCTATGTAGACAAATGGCTTATCTTTTTTCTGCATCAACTCAATGGTTTGAAGCAGGATCGCGTGCTTGAGCACATCGGCGTAATTGCCGGCATGGAAGCCGTGGCGGTAACTCAACATAATGATTTCCGAAACAAACGGGCCGTCAGCCCTGAATGGGGGCATTATATCTGCAATCCTGTGCCCTGTATGCTTTTGTGCCCCGCAGCGAGGCAAGCTATACTGCCGCCAACCTGATTAACGGAAGCCCGGTCTTGAATCCCATCGCCATCCACCTTGCCAACCCCGAACTGTACACCCTTTGTGATCGCTGGGCACTCAAGCCCGACGATGGGGCCCCGTTTGCGTTGGAAATGGTGGAGGACAGGCTGACCCTGTTCAAACGGGACGAGCCCAAGCTGGGTGGCATCTGCGTCGACTTTGTCAGCGGTGCCGTCGCCCACAGACGCAAGTTCGGTGGCGGCCGTGGCCAGTCCATCGCCAAGGCGGTGGGCCTGAAACAGGGGGCCACCCCCACGGTGGTGGATGGTACCGCCGGTCTGGGTCGCGACGCCTTTGTGCTCGCCAGCCTGGGGTGCCGTATGACCCTGATAGAGCGTCACCCAGTGGTGGCAGCCTTGCTGGAAGATGGCCTGCGCCGGGCCTACCAGGACCCCGAAATCGGCCCCTGGATGCGGGAGCGCATGACCTTGTTGCACGGTTCCAGCCTGGAAGAATTGGCCAGGATAGAACCCCGTCCCGAGGTGGTGTATTTGGATCCCATGTATCCACACCGGGATAAATCGGCGCTGGTGAAAAAGGAAATGCGGGTATTCCAGTCCCTGGTGGGCGCCGATACCGATGCC
Organism: Shewanella cyperi; assembly: GCF_017354985.1. NCBI lineage: Bacteria > Pseudomonadati > Pseudomonadota > Gammaproteobacteria > Alteromonadales > Shewanellaceae > Shewanella > Shewanella cyperi. The sequence continues at coordinate 4,063,565 of NZ_CP071501.1, forward strand.
GATGGCTTGCTGGCACCGGCATTGGCGCTGGCCAGCAAGCGGGTGGTAGTCAAACGTCCCGACTACGCTGACGATCTCGATGGTGTTAAACCCTCCACCGTCATTGACACCAAGAAAAACCGTTTCGACGTCTACGTCATCGCTGCCCTGAGCTGACTCAGGTTTCCGCCAGGACAGGGCGGTTCAGTCTCTGCCACAGTGCAGGCAGCAGCGAGGCGGCTATCATGCCCGCCATCAACAGGTATTGGCCCTGACTGTAACTTTCCCCCAACAACATGGTTCCCAGGCTGATACCGGCCACGGGATTGGCTATGCCGCCGAAGGTAAATTCCACCACGGACATGCGTTGCATCAACCACACGTACAGGCCATAGGCCAGGGCGGTGTTGATGAGCACTATCCAGGCCAGCCCCGCCAGGTTACGACCGTCCAGATTGGCAAAGGCGTCGAGATAGGCTTGCGGCGCGAACCAGGCATGCCCCAGGCTAGCCAGGGCCAACAGAGTGCCACCAACTATGAGCTGCCACACCAATACATCCCACCAATGCAGGCGACCGCTGAGGGTTTGGGTCAGGCGACTGCCGCAGATAATACAGCCGATGGCTGCCACCATGGCCAGCAATCCCAAAGGATTGAGTTGCATCGACGCCGGATTGAACAGCTGCCAACCAAGCAGCAGCAATAAGCCGCCGGCCACCAATTGCACCTGACTGGGGCGCTGCCTGATCACCACAAACTGGAACAGCATGGCAAACAGCGGCACAGATACCATACCCACCCCGGAGATGGCCGACGGTAAGGTGTGGGCCATGACAAAGATCAGACTGAAGAAGGCGGCGATATTGAGTGCCCCCAGCCCCAGCAGCGGTAACCAATGCTGCCGGACCGGCAGGCTGGGTTTAAACATCCACAACAGCAATCCCGCCGGCAGGGCGCGGATGGCCCCCAAGAGCAAAGGCGGCCATCCGGGCAGACTCATCTGGGTAACGGCATAGGTAGTGCCCCAACAGGCGGCGGTCAACAAGGCAAAAAGTAAATTCATATAAAGTATCTTTATATCAAGACATATTGTCAGCCTAACGGAATTATTACTGACGGTAAAGTATCTTCATGTTAAATTAAATTTCAGTTATCAGCGCCGGAAGTAAAAATGGACGCCATAGACAGGATCCAGGCCCAGTGGGCCGCAGAAAAACCCGCACTCGACACCTTGCCCATGGGCATCATTGGCCGTCTTGGCCGCCTGGCCAAGCATCTGGAACAACAACTTAGCGCCTGCCATCAGGAGTTCGACCTCAAACCGGGGGAATTTGACGTACTCGCCACCCTGCGCCGGGCAGGCGCCCCACACAGACTCACACCTTCCGGTCTGTTGCAGACCATGATGCTGACCTCGGGTGCCATGACCAACCGCCTCGACCGTCTGGAGCAAAAAGGACTGATTGCCCGTGAACACAGCCAAAGCGACAGGCGCAGCGTTGAAGTGGTGCTGACCTATGCCGGCTTGACCCTGGTGGAACAGGTACTGGACGCCCATGTGCGTCAACAGCAAGCCCTGTTGGCTTCCCTGCCCAGGAAAGAGCAACAACAGCTCAATGAGCTCCTGACCCTGTGGTTGGCACAATTTGAACAACCCCTTACGTCAGGCGACTGATTTATGGTCTATTCTTGAGCTGACAGCTTAACCATACCGGATGGGATCAGGCGCCATGACACACAGCACCCCCGATGACTTTGAACGATTTGACTCTGTTCCCTGCAACACCGAAGTGTACCTGCAGTTGCTGACCCCCACCCAACCCATCCGCCTGCGCACCCGCCTGATAGGGATACATTCCCGCAGGGCGGTATTGCTCGAGTTTGGTAGCGATCGCCATTGGTTGGCGGCCAAACCATACATCAAGGAAGACAGGGGCGTGATAGTGCGGCTGCTGAACAGCGATGACCCCAGCGGGCATGTGTTCGCCTTTCGCTCAACCATCAGCCGCATCATGTCGGCCATGTACCAATGGATAGTGCTGGATTACCCCAGGGATCTGGAGCAATTGGCGCTGCGCCAACACAGCCGCCTGCAGGTCAATGTGCCGGCGCAATTGCAGGCCAATGACAGCACCCACAAGGTATCCGATGGCCATATTTGCGATATCTCCATCGGTGGTGGTGCCTTCATCGGCAAAGATCTGGGTGAAGACTGCGTCGACAAGCACTACAGCCTGAAATTCACCGATGACAGGGATGGCCGCAGCACAGTGCTGCCGGTCACCATCAAGAATCAGCAATTTATAGACGCAGAGAATAACCTGACCCATTACGGCCTGGTGCTCAACTGCTCCCAGCAGGAAACCGAAGCCCTGGTGCAAAGGGTGATCCTGAGGCACCTGATCCAGGAGCTGCCTGGCAAGCAGCCCCTATCGGAAGAGACAAAGGCCGGGGAAGACAAGGGCGCGCCGGCAGCCGACCAATAACTCCCTCGGCCAAGATAGCGAGAAAAATCAGGCAGAAGTGGTCAGATAGGCTTCCAATTGACTGCGGATATCGGCCGGAATGGGCTGGCTTTTTTCATTCCCGTAGTCGTAGTGCACCAAGGTGGTCTTTGCTTCGGCGGTTTGTACGCCGGCCTGGAAGGCGCGCTGGAACACCTCAAAACTGGAGCTGCCGATGCGGCTTATCTGGGTAACCACTTCGACTGTCTTGCCGTAATAGGTGGGCGCACTGAAGGCCACACTGAAGCCGGCCACAATCAGGTTCCAATGCTTAAGATCCAACTCGGGGTTGAAGATGGCGAACACGGGCTCACGGGCGGCCTCGAACCACACGGGGATTACCGTGTTGTTGATATGACCCAGGCCATCGGTTTCATTGAATCTGGGTTGGATACTGAGCTCAAACTGCATGGCTGGATTCCTTAGTGATAATGGGCGGCGGTTTGCATCTTAAGCCAAAGCGCCGCCGTGACCAAGTCTTCGGCCTTAGCCGCCGTACATGGCGCTGATTTCCCTGGCGTATTTGTGATAAATCATCTTGCGCTTCAGCTTGAGGGTCGGGGTGATCAGTCCCGACTCCATGGTAAAGGCGTCCGGCAACAGGGTGAACTTCTTGATCTGTTCAAAGCCCGCCAGCTCCTGTTGCATCAGCTTGAGCCGCGCCTCGAAGTGTTCCAGCACATGGCTGTGACGTATCAGTTCCAGCTTGGATTCGTAACTTAACCCCACCTCCCTGGCCCAGGCCTCCAACGTCTCGAAGGCAGGGACTATCAGGGCCGTCACATAGTTGCGGGCATCGGCTATGATGGCCACCTGTTCGATAAAGGGGCAACAGCCCACTTTCCCCTCCACCCGCTGCGGCGCTATGTATTTGCCGTTGGAGGTCTTCATCAGTTCCTTGATGCGATCGGTAATAAAGAGATTACCTGCAGCATCCAGGCGCCCGGCATCACCTGTCCTGAACCAGCCATCCTCAAAGGCGGCCGCAGTGTCCTCGGGTCGCTTGTAGTAGCCGCTCATGACGGTATCGCCGCGCACCAGGATCTCATCGTCGGCCCCAAGGCGCACCTCCACCTCAGGCAGTGTCTGGCCATTGGAGCCGGGCACCCTGTTGTCCAGGGTGTTGCAGGTGACTGTGGCCGTGGTTTCGGTCAGGCCATAGCCACAGAGTACGGGAATATTCACGGCATTGAAGAAGGCCCCTACTTTGGGGTCCAGGGCTGCACCGCCACAGGGCATAAACCTCAGCCGGCCCCCCAACACCTGGCGTAACTTGGAGGCCACCAGCGCATCGGCGATACGAGCCTTAAGCTTGAGCCCAAATGAACCCCGGGCCCGGCCCTGATCGACCTCAAATTGTTGCTGTCCCACGGCCAGGGCCCAGTGGAACAGTGCTTGCCTGGTCTTGGGCGCCCGCGCCACCTTGTCCTGCACGGCGCTGTAGACCTTTTCCAGGAAGCGAGGCACCACGCACAGGGTATGGGGCCGTACCGCGGCTATGGCCTCTTTGACCCTGTTGGTATCCGAAAGGTAAACATTGTGGCCGCCGCGGCAGAGCACATAGAAACTCCAGCCGCGCTCAAAGACATGACTCAGGGGCAAAAAAGCCAGGGATACGTGACCGGGACTGACGGCCAGACGTTGATCGTGCTGCCTTACGGTGGAGGCAAAGGCCCGGTGCGGCAACATGACCCCCTTGGGATCCCCCGTGGTGCCCGAGGTATAGATCAGGGTCAGCAGTTCATCCAGGTTGGCGCCGGCAATACGCTGTTCCAGCTCGGCCCCGGCCTGTTCGTCAACGGGTCGGTTGAGCAGTTCGTCCAAATAGCAGTCTGATTCATGGGCCAGCTCCACTGCACCATCGAATACCACTATGCGCTGCAAACTTGGACACAGGGCCCTGAGTTCACAGGCCAGGGCGTAGCTGCGGGCACAGTCGACAAACAACCAACCGGCTTCGGCATCATTGATGATATAGGCGGCTTGCTCTGCCGTACTGGTGGGATAGATGGGCACCACCACGGCGCGGGCCTTGAGCGCCGCCACGTCACTGACTGTCCATTGGGGACAGTTATTCGACAATATGGCCACCTTGTCCTGGATGGCCAGATTGCCGGCAATCAGTTGCCTGGCCAGGCGGTCGGTGCGCCGCTCAAACTCCTGCCAGCTGAGCTGCTGCCAGGGTGACGCCATCTCAAAGCCCTCAAGGGCTATGGCATTTGGCCGGGACTGGGCCTGCTGACGCAGCAGACGCACGACATGAAATTGCTGAAGTGACATGGGGAATTCCTGGGTTGCAGCGTACAGCTGTTCCGTTTTGGCGGAATTCTATCCCAATCACACAATAAAGATAAGAGTTTTTGCTCTAGCCCTTACTCCTATTCTGGCCCCCGCAAGCGGTTGTGGCTCCAGTAGAGTATCGCCAGAGCCACCAGTGCCATTAAGCCATTGCCGAGCAACCAGAGCGTCGGTTCCAGAGCGCCTTCCCTTGCCTGACGCGCCGCCACGTCGGTGATCACCAGGGGGGGTATCATCAGCAGCATCAGCAGGGTGGTGTGCAGACTGTTACGGCACAGTACCCCCAATCCCAGTGACAGGGCACAACCCCAAAAAGTGGCCAGCACGGTAATGGGCAACAGGCTCCAGGAGTAGTTCAGCAGCAGCGTCTGCAACAGCATCAGCACACAAATAATCACACTGATCACCCCCAGCAAACGCAACTGGGCGTGAAAGAAATGCCGCTTGAAGTCAGTGAAGCCGGCAAAAAGCGGTAACAGCAGCAAGGCATCCAGTGAGCGCCAGCGCATCACCCGGATCCAATGGACCAAGGCACAACCCATGACACAAAGTTGCACCCAGATATGCAGCCAGCCATAGAGTTTGCTGCTTACCAACTCCAGTGGCATCAGCAACAACACCGAGGTTACCAAGGCCGCCACCAAGGGCAGCAATAGCATCAGCACCAAGAGTGCCGGGCCGGTGAAATAACTCAGGGGAAACAGCAAGCGCACCAAACCGGCGCTACGATTGAACAGACGCCAGGAAGGCAAGGTCAGCCCGCCGGTATTCATACCATTTTGATACAGGTGTCGGGCGCCGCTGCGCCAGGTGGTTGCCCACAGGCGGCGTTCCATGGCCCAGCAGACAGGTAACGCCAGTATCACGGACAACCATCCCAGAGCCGGGGCCGCAACCAATGCTGATTTGATCAGAGGTAAAGATAAAAACATCAGCATCGACAGGTAAAAATTGCCGGGCTTCAGACTGCATGCCCAGAGAAAAGCCATACCCGCCAACAGTGCCAGTCCGACATAGCCAACGGATACCCCGGCCAACAGTGCCAGCACCAAAGACAACAGCGCTGAGCCCAGCAATAGGAACTGAGATTGCCGTCGCACCAGCGCGACAAAACCTGGACTCAACAGACCCCATTCACAGGCGTGTACCCGGTTCCATTGCCAAGAGATGGCCATGCACATGCCGTAAAGAGAGAAGGACAGCATAATGCCGACATCTTCGCGGCGCTCCAGCAGCAGCGCCATCAGGGCAAATATCAATCCGAACAGCAGATTCATCCCCATAAAGCTGGCACTGCCGAGATCGCGGAACCACAGAGGCCAAAATCCCCTCAACATCCTCATGGATGCAGCTCCATAAACAACTGCTCCAGGTTCACCGGCTCGGCGTGGAGCAATCCTGCGAAGGCGTCACCGTCGAAGCCCTCCACCAGCACCCGGTTGCCATTGCGGCCCAACTGGGTCAGTCCCGGTGGCAGGGAGCATCCTTCCTTAATGGTCAGCAACCGCAGGGATTCCCGCAGGCCATCAAGGTCGCGCATCAACAGCAGCTTGCCGTCCCTGAGCAGGGCCACATGGCTGGCGACCCGCTCCAAGTCCGAGGTGATATGGGAAGAGAACAGCACGGCAGAGCCGGATTCCAGCGCCAATTCAAACAAATCCGCCATAAAACGGCGCCGGGCCGAGGGATCCAGGCTGGCTACCGGCTCATCGAGGATCAGCAATTGGGGGCGATAGGCCATGGCCATTATGATGGCCAACGATTGCCGCTGCCCCACGGACAATTTGGTGACCTGTGCTTTGGGATCGAGACCAAAGCGGGTGACCCAGGCCTGCTCCAGCTGTTTATCCCACTCGGGATAGAAACTGGCATGGAGCGCCAGGGCACGCTCGACATTGAACCCCTCGTAGCCGAAATGCTGCTGCGGCACGTAACCGATCCGGCTCTTCAAGGCCGGACTCATGGCCGCAGGAGCCTGGCCCAGGGTACTGATCTCGCCCCAATCCGGGCTTAACAAGCCCAGAATACAGCGCATCAGGGTGGTTTTACCGGCACCGTTCTTGCCGAGCAACCCCACCACCATGCCGGGTTCCAATACCAGATCGACGCCGTCCAGCGCCACCTTGCCGTCAAAACCCTTACGCAGTCCGCTCACCCTGAGCAGAGGCTGTTCAGCCGTTTGCATTTCCATCCTCGTTTGCCTCTTGCTTCCATGTGTCCGAAATGAGTGTCAGCAATGATTCTTGGTCTAATCCCAACTGCCGTGCCTGCTGCACCAGCGCCAGCAATTGGGGCGCCAACAGTTCTGTGCCCGAGTCCTGCTGCTTACGGGGGGCTACCCGGGTCGCCTGACCACGGCGCCGCTCCAGCCAACCTTGATCCACCAGCTGCTGAATGGCCCGGGAAACCGTCATGGGGTTGACCGCCAGATATTCGGCAATTTGCCTTACAGACGGCAGAACCTCGTCCACGGACAACTGGCCGCCGACTATCAGTCTGACTATCTGATCATTCAGCTGACGATATATGGGCTCGCCGCTGGAGGGGTTGACATGCAGGAGTTCTAACATTAGCCTTTAAACACTGTATTAATACATTGATACACCGATACACTACTAAACTAGCATAATTGGCCAGGTTTGCAAAAAGGAAAGCTCAGATGATTGCAAGGATTAAGACCCCGACCAGGATTGCCCCCCTGGCGGCGTGTGCCACCGCTCTATGGTTATTGGCCTGCGACCCAAGCCAGGCCAGCGAGGTACAACAACAGGCGATGGGCGCCCCCCAAAGCTGCTATCTGTCCGGCATATCGGACCGGGCCAGATGCGGTTTTGTGGAAGTGCCGGAAAACGCCGCCAAGCCAGATGGTCGCAAAATACAAGTGCACTATGCCGTGTTGCCGGCCATTAAGCCGAGCTTCCCCAATGAGGCGTTCCTGGCCATCGCCGGCGGTCCGGGACAATCGGCCATAGACAATGCCGTTGGCTTTGAGCGCACCTTTGCCGAAATTCGTCAAAGCCGCGACATACTGCTGATAGATCAGCGCGGTACCGGCAGATCAAACCTGCTTAACTGCGACCTGGGCCCAGATGCCATGAGCCTGGCTTTCGACGATGAAAAGCTCGACAGTGCCGCCGAAGCAGCAAAGTGTCGCAACAGTCTCGACGCAGATATAGCCCAATACGGCAGTCGGGCGGCGCTGGAAGACTTCGAGGCCGTGCGCAAGGCCCTGGGCTATGACAAGTTGCATGTCTACGGCATTTCCTACGGCACCCGCATGGCGCAGCTGTACCTTAAGCATTATCCCGAGTCTCTGCTGACCGTCACTCTCGACGGCGTAGTGCCCATGCAGCAGAGCGTGCTCGCCATAGGTGATGCCATAGACAGGGCGGTGGAACTCATGCTCGCGGACTGCGAACAAAACAGCCAATGTCATACCCAATTCCCGGTCCTGCGTGACGAGCTGGCCATGGTCAATCAAAGACTCGACCAAGCGCCGGTGCGATTGATGGTCAATCATCCCCGCAGCGGCGAGGCCACAGAGTTTCTGCTGACCCGCAACAAGTTTGCCTCAGTGGTGCGCCTCGCCCTGTATGCCACCAATGTCCGCGCCCTGCTGCCGCTGGCGATTCACCAGGCCGCCGCCGGCAATTATCAGGGGATCCTTGGGTTGCACGGCATGATGCTAGACGGCCTGGATCTGGCCATGGGTATGCACAGTTCCGTGGTGTGTGGTGAAGATATTCCGCGTCTGGATGCGGCCATGCGAGCCAAGCTGAATCAGAGTTATTACGGTGCCAACATGATCAAGGGACTGGAAGAAGTCTGTACCCAATGGCCCGTCCCCGCAGCCGATGCAACCTTTGCCGAAGGCGTGCGCAGCAATTTGCCCGTGCTGTTGCTGTCCGGTGAAATAGACCCCGCCACCCCACCCCAGTGGGCCGAACTGGCCATGGCCAACATGAGCAATGCCAAACATCTGGTTGCCCCCTACGCCACCCATGGCGTAGCCCAACAGTCCTGCGGCAACAAGTTGGTGGCCCAATTGGTCAACAGCGGTTCCCTGAAGGAAATTCAGGGCGACTGTCTCAACAAGGATGTGCGCCGCAGTTTTTATCTCAACGCCAGCACGGTCGAGCCCCTGCCCGCAACCATCAACAAGGAATAAGTCATGATCAGAGTCGACGCTTTATATAAAAAAATCGGCACAGTCCAGGCGCTGAACAACCTCAGTTTTCAGGCCGAGGATGGCCATATCACCGGCCTGCTGGGCCCCAATGGTGCCGGCAAGACCACCTGTCTGCGGACAGTTTTTGGCCTGCTCAAGCCCGACAGTGGCACGGCGGAGATCGATGGCATAGACGTGAGCCTGGATCCCCTGGCCGCCAAGCAACGCCTGGGGTTGTTTCCGGATCCCTTTGGCCTGTATGAGCGCCTGACCCCGAGGGAATATGTGCGCTTTTTCGCCGAGCTTTCGGGCATGGACAGCATGGCCGCCAAGGAGGCCACAGCCCGGGTGCTGACCCAATTACAGATGGATGAAATTGCCGATCGCCGTTGCAAGGGCTTTTCCCAGGGGCAAAGAATGAAAACCGCCCTGGCCCAAGCCATAGTCCACCAGCCACGCAATATTATTTTGGATGAGCCCACCCGCGGCCTGGATGTGATGAGCACCCGGGTGCTCAGGGAGATGCTGAAAAACCTCAGGGCCCAAGGGCACTGTGTGTTGTTTTCCAGCCATGTAATGCACGAGGTTGCCGCCCTGTGTGATCGGGTCATAGTCATGGCCCGTGGTGAAGTGGTCGCCATCGGCAGCCCCACCGAGCTCTGTGAGCGCACCGGCCACGATTCACTGGAAGAAGCCTTTATACAACTGATTGGAACCGACGAAGGGATTGCCGCATGAACGCTATTATCGCCCTGTTTCGCAAAGAATTACTGGATGCCGCCCGCGACAAGCGCTCTGTGATGGCAGGCCTGTATTACGCCATAGGCACGCCGCTGGTCATGTGCGGCCTGTTCCTGGTGCTGATCAACAAGCTCTCCAGCCCGGACGATCTCTTTATCCACATAGACAATGCCAACGGCGCCCGCGACCTGGTGCACTACCTGGAAAACCAGGGCATCAGCCACTCGGATGAAGACAAGGCCAAACCCATCCGTCTGATCATCGGTGACGAGTATGCGGCACAAATGGCCAAGGGACAGCCGGCCGAAATCGTTATTGAAGCCGACGACTCGGATGAAAAATTGCAGAAATCCATCCGTCGCCTGCAAGCCCAACTGCAAAATTACAGCAGCGAGATGGGCAGTCTGAGGTTGATTGCCCGCGGCATAGACCCCAGGGTGGTCACACCTTTGAAGGTGGAGTTGCATGACGAGGCCACCGCCGATTCCAAGGCCGGCATGATCCTGGGGTTGGCGCTCTTTACCATGATCTACTCGGTATTCATCTCGGGAATGAACCTGGCCATAGACACCAGTGCCGGAGAACGGGAACGCAATTCCCTGGCGCTGCTGCTGAGCCACCCCCTGAGCACCCGACAACTGGTGCTGGCCAAGGCAATGGCGGTCACCTGTTTCGCCATGCTGGGCCTGGCGCTGATCCTGCTGGTGTCCAAGTTTGCCTACACCCTGGTGCCCTGGCACAAACTGGGCTTTTCCATCACCTTGGATCCGGCCTTTATCGCCCTGATCCTGCTGGTCGGCCTGCCCATAGCCCTGCTGGCCTCCACCCTGCAGCTAGCGGTGTCCTTTTTGGCCAAAACCTTCAAGGAAGCCCAGTCCTACCTGACCATGGTGCTGATAGTGCCGTTGGCGCTGTCAATGACCGCCGCCTACGACATAGCCCCGGATGTGCTCTACTGGTTGCCGATTTCGGGCCAGCAACAGGCGCTGATGGCCTTCGTCAAGGGCAAGGACCTGCCACTGCTGCAGCTGTTGGTCACCTCCGGTGGCACCCTGCTGTTGTCGCTGCTGTTGTTGTTGTTTATGGAACGCTCGCTCAAGAGCGAAAAAGTGGTGTTCGGGCTCTAAACCAGCCCGACGCTGTCACTCAGGAGGGCATGGATTATGGATAAGCTCACCGCGGTCACACTGATCATGCTAACGGCCTTTGTTGCCCAGCTGCTGACAAATTACTGGCACCGCAGGCCGGCGGCCACGGCCGAAATCAACAGTCTGAGGGAAGAAAATCAGGCTATCAAACAAAGGATTGCGGCGCTTGAAGCCTTGGTCAACGAACTGAAACGGGAGCTGGGCAAGCACTGACCAAAGGGCGGATAACCAGGCCGTCCCGGCCTGGTTTCAGGCGCGACAAGCTCGGGCCGCGAGGTTAGGTGTCACCGCCGAGAGCTATGCCTTTGAGCCGGAGACCAAGCCTTTGAAACCAAGCCGGTCAATTGCCGCTGTCCAGTGCCCGCAGCGCCTTGTCCTGCTCCTTGGTCAAAGGATAAATGCGCTCGATACGGCATTGGGGCACAGGGGTGTCGACCGTGGCTACGGCATCAAATCTGGCCATCAGGGAAGAAGAGATTTGTTGTTTCAGCAACAGGCTGTGGGAATAGGCCAAATCCGGGCAGCGGCTGCCGAGCGCGAGCAGATAGGCCTTGAATGGTGAGGTCCGCACCATCAGGTGCCATTCACCGAGAGAGGCCCAACTGTCGAGGCGGAAGGTGGTGATATTATCTACCGGCTGCAGCTGCCACTCGGCAATCTTGGCCTCTACCAGGGTTTTCCACTCTTCCCGACTGAGATGCGTACTGCATCCAGCCATCAGCAATATGGTCAGACTCAGCAGGGCGGCAAGGGCCAAGCCGCCCGCTGTTTTAATTTTTCCCATTTGACGCTCCCGATAATTCACTCCGAACTTGAGTGTAGAACCAAGTCCAGTCTTTGACATAGCCGGGATTAAGCCATTAATTCCTTTTGCTTAACAGGGTGTCAACTGCCTGTTCGTGTGGCGCTTCCACCTCAGCACTTTGCAGTTCCAGGCTCACGGCCAAACGGGTTTCCGCCGCAATCCGTGCCAGAGAGGCATCCAGCTGTTCGGACAATTCGCGGCTCACATCGGCCACCAGATGAGTGGTGACATTGCCATGGCCTGCCAGATCGAAACCAAAGCTGTCGTTGGCGTTGGCGTTTACGCTGGTGAATACCAGGCCGGCGGTGAAAATAATGCTCTTGATGCTGTACTTGTTCATGGGTCACTCCTTGATTGGGATTAAGGTCTTGCTTTACCCAGATACATCAAGAGCCGTGCCAAAAACACAAACAGCTGATATATATCAATTTTATTCGGCACCAGCCAAATCAAATGTCCGAAGCGGACACAGGAGAATGCGACCGCCGGACTGTCCACCTGTCCGCAGCGGACAGGCTTGCGTTGGCGCATGGCCCCCAAATAGGAATGTGCGCTGGACCATAAGCAAAAAAGTCCCGCAAGCGCGGGACTGATAAGAGGCATACGGCCATTAATCCAAACGCTTATTGAACCTCAGACTGGCAACCGTCAGGCCAAACAGGGTGAAACCCATCAGCCACAGGGAGTCATAGCCCAGATCTGCCACCAGGGCCTCCCTGAGCACTATGGCGCGGGCCATGCGCATAAAGTGAGTAGCCGGCAGAGCTTCGGCAATCCATTGGGCCGGCACCGGCATAGCTTCATAGGGAAACATGAAACCGGACAGCAGAATGGACGGCAGCAAGATAAAGATGGTCAACTGCATCGACTGCAACTGGGTCTTGGCTATGGTGGAAATCACCAGTCCCAGGGTCAGGCTGGCGAGAATAAACAGCATGGCCGCCAGGGCTATGCTGTCCAAACCACCGCGGATGGGCACATCAAACACCAGATGACCGGCACTGAGTATGATGGCCACCTGGATAAAGCCCACCAGCACATAGGGCAAGATCTTGCCCAGCATCAGCTCCAGCGGCTTCACCGGAGTGGTGATCAAAAATTCCATATTGCCCTGCTCCCGCTCGCGCACTATGGCGGCGGAGGTAAACATCACCATGGTCATGGTCAGGATCACCCCCAACAGGCCTGGCACTATGTTCACCACTGTGCGCTGCTCAGGGTTAAAGTACTGCACCACTTCAAAGCTGGGTACCGTCGTTGCCTGGGGCTTTAGCATGACCTCAGCCAGCGGCATCTGCCGCAGCGAACGGATGGCAGAGGCCACCACAGTATCCGAGCCATCCACCAGCCACTGGCCCACGGGCTCGGCAAAGTAATGGCCGCCGCCGGCCGCCGGATGGCGCACCAGACGCTCACCGAGATCCGCTGGTAACACCAGCACCGCCTTGACCTTACCGGCGGTAATGGCGGCCTCGGCCGCCACCACAGTGTTGTAGGTATCTTTGAAGTCCACCACCTGGGTGGCGGTCACCGCCTGCAGCACGGCACGGCTGTAACTGGAATCGCTGAGATCCACCACGGCGGCGGGCAGGTGGCGCGCATCCGTGTTGATGGCATAACCGAACAGGGTCAGCTGCACCAGGGGGATCATCACTATCATGCCGAAGGTCATGCGATCCCGTGACAGCTGGCGCAGCTCCTTGATCAGGATTGCGAGGATACGACTAAACATGCTGGCCTCCAGCGGCACGGCTGCCGGTACAGGTGACAAACACATCTTCCAGGCTGGGACGCACCTCGTCCATCTGACGGCCGCCGACCTTGGGGCCCAACCAGGCCAGGGGATCGTTGATATCACTGCGCACCAACACCCGCAGACGGCTGCCGATTTGGGCCGCCGACAACACGGCATCGTCCGTCAGCAGCTGCTGCTTGAGCTTACGCAAGTCTTCACCGGCCACTTCCACCACCCGAGCCCCCATGTCCTGCATCAGTTGCTGGGGAGAGCCATCGGCGCGCTTGATGCCACGCTCCAATATGGCCAGACCGTGGCAGCGCTCGGCCTCATCCATGTAGTGGGTCGACACCAGTATGGTGGTGCCAAGGGCACAAAGGTCGAACAAACGCTCCCAGAATTCCCGGCGGTTTTCCGGATCCACCGCCGAGGTGGGCTCATCGAGGAACAAGAGCTCGGGTTCGTGCATGGTGGCCGCCGCCAGTGCCAGCCGTTGCTTTTGACCTCCGCTCATGGAACCGGCCATCTGGGCTTCACGACCATGAAGATCGTACAGCGCCAACAGCTGCTCTATGCGCTCCCTGGCATGGCGCAGCGGCAGGCCGTAGATCTGCGCCACGAACCGCAGGTTTTCCAGCACGGTCAGGTTTTCATACAGGGAAAACTTCTGGGTCATATAGCCGATACGGCGCCTGAGCCTTTCTTCGGCCCCGGGCAGGGTTTCCCCCAGCACCCGGATCTCGCCTTCAGTGGGTCGCAGCAGGCCGGTCAACATGCGGATCGAGGTGGACTTGCCGCAACCGTTGGGCCCCAGGAATCCGTAAATACTGCCGCGGGGAATGGCCAAGTCGACCCCGTCCACCGCCTTGAGCGCCCCGAAGCTGCGACTCATGCCGCGGGTTTCCACCGCAAACTCAATGCCTGCGCTCATTGGGGCAACTCCACTTCGATTGCCAGGCCGCTCGGCAACTCAGCACCTTCAGGCAAATCTATGTCCGTCAGGTACATCAGCTGGGCCCGATCGCGCTCGTTCAGGGCATAAAAGGGGGTGTAGGCCGGCTGACTGCGTACCTTGCGCACCTTGCCGGTCAAGGCCTCTGCCCTGCCATCTACCCTGATGTTAACCTCGGCGCCGGGAAGCATTTTGTCGAGGTAAGGTGCGGGCAGATAAACCCGTACAAAGGGCCGGTTCTTGGCCAGCAGGCCTACAAGCTGGGTGCCGGCGGCGACTCTGTCACCCGCCCGCCAGGGCAGCAGGTCGACCAGGGCATCCTGGGCCGCCACCAAATACAGGTCCGCCAGCGCTTTTTGTTCCAGTGCCAATTGGGCTTCGGCGGCAGCCACAGCGGCCCGGGCCTGATCCAGCTGCTCGCTGCGGGTGCCATTTTCCAGCTCACGCAGTGCCTGGGTGGCGCTGTCACGGGCGGCGAGTGCCGTATCCCTGGCGGCACGGGCACCGTCGAGATCCGCCTGGGTCAACACCTTATCCTTATAAAGCCTGGCGGTGCGCTCGTATCTTGACTCGGCTTCAGTGAGTGTGGCTTCGGCGCCGCTCACCTTGGCGCGGGCCTGTGCCAGAGCCTCAATGCGGGCCCCCTTTAATAACTCGGCCAATTGAGCCTCGGCCCTGGCCAGCTCAGCACGGCGCAGCGCCAGCCTGGCCTGCACAGCAGTGTCATCCAGTTCAAGCAAAAGGGTACCGGCCTTGACCTCGTCCCCCTCATGCACATGCACGGCACGGATCAGCTCCCCCACCGGGGCCGTCAGGGTCAGGCGATCCCGCTCAACTGTGCCATATACCCTGGGCGCTTCCTGTTGGCAGGCGCTGAGCAACAACAAGGCAACCAACGACAAGACTCTCATTCTGACTTCTCCACGGGCTGCAAGATGCCCTGTTGTAACACTTTGATATGGTGTGGGATCAGGGCCATAAGCCCCTCGGGATTCAAGGTGACCCCCAGCTGGCCCACCAACACGGGCGGCGCCAACAAAGGAAACACCATCAGACTGACCAGACTCAGCCGCGCCAGGTTGGGATCTACGCCGTCGCGCAGCAGCCCCGAGTCCACCAGCGCCTGGGTCACCCAGCGACGGGACAGTTGAATGACTTCCTGAAAAATGGACAGCAGTATGCGATAGGGCTCTGAGCCTTCGTCTTCGCGCAATACCCGCAGCACCAGACGCGGCAGGCCGGGATGGGCACCAATGGCCTGGTAGTACACCCGCATCAGGGTCGCCAGGTCACCCGGCGTGTCGGCCTCACTCAACTGCCGGAATCGGGCCAACACAGGCGCCATGGTTTCACGTACCATGTGCTCAAACAGGCCGGATTTGCTGCCAAAGTAATAGCGGATCATGGCCGCGTCGACTTCGGCCTCACGGGCGATTTCCCGGGTGGAAACCCCTTGAAAACTGCGCTGGCTGAATAGCTGCCTGGCGGCATGGATCAGCCGGACACGGGCATCTGAATCACCCTTGGGACGGCCTGGAGCTTGGGACATGGCGGACCTCTTCCAATAAATTCACCCATTGATGAACATACTAGTGAAGATCCGCACATAACGGCAGCGGTAAAATTCCTCAATTACCGCTGTTTTGCTGAATTAATCCGCCAGTTGCCGACGAATATGGGCAGGGAAAAAGACAAAAAACAGCAAGGAGGCAAGAGTCCAGCTCAGCAGCAGACTCCAAATATCGTGGGACAGGAAATGGGCTCCGCGGAACTCCTGGCACAGGGAGAACACCAGGCCCACAGTCAGCACGCTCAGCAACACACGCTGGCGATGCTGCGGGAAATACACGGCCGCAAAGTAGTACAGACAAATCCAGGCAAAGGCACCACTGGAATGGCCGCCGGGAAAGCATTGGCCACCGACATCATTGGCACTGAGACTCCAGGGAAAAGGCACATAGGGGAACTTGCCGCCGAATTGCAGCAGATCCCAGGGACAACTGACATTGGTCAGATTCTTGCCCATCCGCACCAGCATCACGCTGGAAAGCACGCATAAAAACAAGTAGTAAAAGCCACGACGATAGGGCTTCAACCTTTGGCGGAAATGGCTGGCACCCAGGGCCAGCAGCAACACCAGGCCCATCAGACCCACCAGGTTACGGCCTCCGGTATGCAATACACCGTCGGTAAACCACCAATGGCGCAGTCCCCAGGTATTTACGCCGCCCTCAAGATGAAACATCCATTGGGCCAGTTGGATATCCACCCCAAAATGCTCAATGGCACCAAGCAGGCACAGGACGGCAAATACAGGTAACACTAAATGGCTCACCCACCAGCGCGATGTAACCGCGACAAGGGCAGCCTCCGGGGCTTTTACGACATGCATGTTTTTTCTCTTGTTGAGCGCCTGCCTCAAGCGCAGACCATTACATTAGTAAATTTTAATGGAATTAAGTTCCCGGCTCAGCCAAAAGTTGTGAAAAAAATCAGTTTTCAAGTAGCCGATCAAGACAGCGCACCACTTGCAGGCTGGCGCGCTCCATGCTGTCCAATTGCTTAACCATTTCTTTAAGTTGACCTTTTTCTCTCGCTTTAAGCGCCTGACGTCCGGCATCGTGTACCTGTCGGTGCGGGCTATCCAGCTCACGGAAACCGGGTTTGTTTTGGTACTGCTCAGCCCCCAAGCCCTGGAAATACCATTTGCCCAAGCGGCAGCTGGTATGGTCGTTAACGGATTCCGAGAACTTTTGTTGCTCAATCAGGCGATAGATATTGTTTTTCCATACCGCATGGTCAAGCTTGGTGGTGTTGAGAAAAGCTGTGTCGGCCGCCATCTGGATGACTTCCTGCATCTGATGGCTCTTGTGCAGTACTTCATTGACCACGGCATTAATCTGGGTGGAAGAGGTCGCCACCTCGGCCGCGCTGGCTTGATTTTCATCGATGATCAGCTTAATCCCCGCCGCTTGCTCCACTATCTGTCGAACCAGGGATTCAATTTGGCTGCTGGCCTCGTGTGCCTTGCTCGCCAGTTGTCTGACTTCGTCCGCCACCACGGCAAAGCCACGCCCGGCTTCACCGGCGCGGGCCGCTTCAATGGCCGCGTTCAGTGCCAGCAGATTGGTCTGTTCGGAAATCCCTTGGATCGCGGCCACAAAACGGCTGATGGCAGAGGTGGTACCATCCAATTGCTCCACGGCACTGCGACTGCGCAGCGCCTCGCTGTTGATCTTTTCGGCCCGCTCTCCCAGGCGTTCGATTGCGATACGGGTCTGGCCAAACAGCTGTTCCAACTCACCCAGTTCGGCCTTTTCCTGCATCAGATGTTCGGCGCTGACAGCCAGGCCCTCACGCACCGTCTGCAGCATGTCGCCACCCTGGTTTTGACAGGCAATCACCTGGTTGAATTGGTCGGCCGTCTCTCTTGATGCCAACTGTGCCTGCTCATATTCGCCTATGGTGGCCCTGAGTTCAGCCAAGGTTTGCTCATGTTGCTGTTGCTGCTGCGCCAATTGCTGCTTAAGTGCAAGGTTTTCTGCTTTCAGTCGCTTGCCAAACCACATCAGGGAACACTCCATTTATTTCGCGGGGTGCATAAGTATATCTGCATCCACTGATGGGCCCCAGCACCCAGATCTCAACCTGAAGCAGAAACCGGATATCCCTTTGTCAAAGGGTGATCCACATCACCCTTGGGCTAAGGGACCACAATCAGGCGGACCATAACATCCTGATTACAACTTTGCACAACTTAACGTTTGTCATACTGATAAAGTCTGCTATATCTGAGAAACTTTGGACCACATTTTCTCCCCGATCCGGACCGCCGAAGGCCAATGCGAAAGTTAAAGCAACAATTCAATATACGGGCCCAATGGGTACGCTGGCTGGTGCTGCTACTGTCTTTGCTGGTCACAACGACCTTTGCCTGGAAGTTGCAACAAAGCCAGGATAAAGCCCTGCAGGCCGAGCTGACCTTCTTGCTGCGCTCCCAGGGCGCACTGCTGCAACAAAAAATAAACCATGCTCTGGCAACGCCGTCGATCCTCAGAGCTATAGTGGCAACCGACACAGTATCCGAGCCGCTGTTCAACGCTCTGGCCAGGGAGCTGTTGGAAAACTTTGATGGCTCTGAAAGTGTTCAGCTGGCCCCCAAGGGCATAATCCAATATGCCTTTCCACCAGGGGTGGATGACAGCGTAATAGGCCATGATCTGTTCAACACCCACGGCAAGCGCGATTACCAGCCTGGCATGATGCAATCCATAAAAACCGGCCAAGTGGTGCTCGATGGCCCCCGGGAACTGTACCAGGGAGGTCGGGCCATAATCGCCCGTCAGCCTCTTTATCAAGGGGATGAATTTTGGGGCTTTTCCATTGTGATATTGAGATTTCCCGAATTTCTCGGGCTAGATGCCCTGACGACGAAAGAAGGCCGGGAGCTGAGTTTCGATATCTGGCGCAAGCAGGATCAAAACTATCGCTCACTGCTCAATTACCAGAATATAGAGGACTTTGGCGCAGCGGAGCGCCTGCCATTGACGGTCGCAGACCAACAGTGGGAACTGGGTATCCGCCAGCAGCCCCCGCTGTGGGCTCCGGCGTTGGCACTCAAACTGTTTTTGGCTCTCTTGGTCAGCCTGGTGTTTGCTGAACTGTGCCGGGCCCTGTACCTGCTCAGGGCCCACAAGCATTCACTGCTGGAATTGGTCAATGAGCAGACGGTGCAAATCCGTCAGCGGGAGCAAAGCCTGGAACGGGCCCAGCAGGCCGCCAGTATCGGTAGCTGGCAGTATTTTCCAGACACTGACCACAAGGAGTTTTCTCCCCAGGGATTGCGTACCCTGCAACTGCATCAGCCTCTGACCCATGCCCAACTCATGCAGCAAATTGCGCCGGCGCACAGAGCCGACTACCAAAAATTCATGGAATACCATGGCCTGGACACCATCTGCGTCGAGTACGAGCTGCAACTGCACCAGGGCAGCATCTGGCTGAGGGAATACGCCCAATGGAGTGAATCGGATGCCTGCCTGGTAGGCACAGTGCAGGACATTACCGCCGAACTGGAACTGCAACGCAAAATTTGGCGCCAGGCCAATGTCGACCAGCTGACCGGGCTCAAGAACAAGAACTACCTGCTCAATCTCTCCGAAGAAAAACTCAACCTGATGAAGGCCGACGTCAGCAATGTCCTGGTGGCGGTATTCGATATAGATCACCTTAAACGTATCAACGACAGCCTGGGGATCCGCTACGGCGACCAACTCTTGTTGCAGGTGGCCCACAGGCTCAAGGAAAAGGTCGGCCTTTTGGGCACTGTGTTCAGGCTTGCCGGCGATGAATTTCTGGTGGGCTTCGAGTTGAGCGAACAGAGTCAACCGGAAGCCCTAATCAAATTATTACAGCAAATAACTGTGCAACCCTTTGTGCTGTTTGACAGCAGCAGGTTTATTACCGCCAGCATTGGCTGGGCCCTGTGGCCCAGAGATGGCCAGAGCATTGCGGAAATTCTGGTGGCCTGCACCCTGGCGGCTCACAAGGCCAAGCAGCAAGGGCGCAACATGAGCCTGGAGTACGCTCCCGAGATGACCGAAGCCGCGCGCCTGCGGGACAATCTTGAAGCCGAATTGCGGGCTGCCCTGCTGCAGGATCAAATGCACATGCTGTATCAGCCGATAGTCAACGCCGCCACCGGTAAGCTGGAAAGCCTGGAAGCCCTGATCCGCTGGCATCACCCCAAACTGGGCCTGGTGTCGCCGGATAAGTTCATTCCCATAGCCGAAGAATCAGGGTTGATCCTCGGTCTGGGGCAGTGGATTTTCGAAACCGTTGCCAGGGATTGCCATCTGTTAAGGCAAACATTGGGCCCCGGAGTGCGCTGCTCCATCAACGTCTCCCGGGTGCAGTTGGTGGACAGCAACTTCAGCCATTATGTCAGCCGCAATCTGTTATCCCGGTTTCCAAAAGATCAGCAATTGACCTTCGAAATCACCGAATCGGCACTGATCCGCGACAGCGAACGGGCCGCCGACTCCATCAATGCCCTGTGCTCGCAGCAATTGGCTTTCGCCATTGACGACTTTGGCGTCGGCTATTCATCTCTGTCGAGTTTAAGGGAGTTCAAGGTCAGCAACCTCAAGATAGACAAGAGCTTCATCAGCCACTGCACCCACAATGCCAGCGATCGCACCCTGCTGAACGCCATGATAGAAATGGCCCACAGTCTTGGCATGACGACCACAGCCGAAGGAATTGAAACCGAAGAACAGCGCGCGCTGCTGCAAGAGCTTGGATGCGATCTGTTGCAGGGTTACCTGTTCAGCCGCCCGGTGACCATAGAGGAAATCGCCGCCCAGGGTTGGTTCTATCCCGTGAAGCAACTTAAGGTCGCCACCCTTTAACAGATGCAATATTCGCCAAACGGCGCCTTGCGGTTAGGAAAAAGGGCGGCTTGTCGTTAGCATTGGTGCACTTTTCAGACCCACACTTTGGGAGCCCTGATCCATGTTTAATTTCAACTATCGCAACCCAACCCACATAGTGTTTGGCCGGGACAGATTAAGCGAGCTTGATAGCCTTGTTCCCGCCAATGCCCGGGTACTGGTGCTGTACGGTGGTGGCAGTGTCAAACGCTTCGGCACCCTGGAGCGGGTACTCCATGCCCTGGGTAACAGAACCGTGTTCGAGTTTGGTGGCATTGAGGCCAATCCCCAATACCACACCCTGATGCAGGCGGTGGAGTTGGTACGGCGCGAATCCGTCGATTTTCTGCTGGCGGTCGGGGGCGGCTCGGTAATGGATGGAACCAAATTCATTGCCGTCGCAGCGCCATTTGAGGGGGATACCAGTTCTCTGCTGTACCATGGTTTCAATCCGGCGCCCGCCACCAAGGTACTGCCACTGGGCATAATAGCGACCCTGCCGGCCACCGGCTCCGAAATGAATCCCTATGCTGTGATAAGCCACAACAATGGTAAGCATTCCCTCAGTCACGCCGAGCTGTTCCCCCAGTTTTCGCTGCTCGACCCCAGTCTCAGCTTCAGCCTGCCCCCCATCCAGGTCGCCAACGGCGTGGTAGATGCCTTCGTGCATGTGCTGGAGCAATATGCCACCTACCCTGTAGATGCCAGGGTGCAGGACAGATTTGCCGAGGGCATATTGCGCACCCTGATTGAAATCGGGCCCCAAACCGTCGCAGAGCCGGACAATTATGATGCCCGGGCCAATCTGATGTGGAGTGCCACCTGTGCCCTCAATGGCATGCTGGGGGTGGGTGTCCCCATGGACTGGACCAGCCATATGATAGGCCATGAATTAACCGCCCTGTTCGGCATAGATCACGCCCAAACCCTGGCAATACTGCTACCGGCCGTTTGGACGGAACGCAAATCCCAAAAGCATGCCAAGCTGCTGCAATATGCTGAACGGGTCTGGGACATCCATGAAGGAGACGAACAAGGCAAGGTGCTGGAAGCCATAGCCCGCACCCGTGACTTTTTCGAGCGCCTGGGACTGAAAACCCGTTTGCGGGATTACGGTGTCGCTCGCCCGGATATAGATAGGGTTATACAAGCGCTGGATCAGCACGGCATGCATACCCTGTCGGAGCGGGGTGATATTAATCTGGATATCAGCCGCAGGATCCTCGAGCTTGCCTGGTAAGCCCAGGGCGGCCCACAGGGGCCGCCGCGCAACCACAAATAAAATATGATGATTTTTGCTTAATCCAGCCTTAAAATAACAAGCTCTTAACAGCCCATCCCAAGCCATAGCGGATATATAGGCTTGGACAATCAAGGATGAATATATGCATCAAGCTCTCCGTGGCCTTCTGGCCACTCTGTTATTGTCAATCTCCACGCAATCTGCACTGGCAGAAGACACCCCAGCCGATCAGCAGGCAGCCTATCAGGCTTGGGCAGAAGAATTCGTAGCCTCATTGAGCCCGGAAAAAGGCACCATAGTCCTGCCGGGCGGCAAGGCCACTCTGGAAGTCCCGGAAAACTTTTATTATCTGAATCCCGAAGACAGCCGCAGGGTATTGGAGGAGGCCTGGGGCAATCCAGCCCAGGATCTGCACTTGGGCATGCTGTTTCCGGCCGAGTATTCCCCCGTGGATGCCGCGGCCTGGGGTGTGACCCTGGATTACGAAGAAGAGGGCTATGTTTCCGACAAGGATGCGGCCGATATCGACTATGCGGACCTGCTCAAGACCATGCAGTCCGACGTTGCCGAATCCTCCCAGGCCAGGGTTGAGATGGGCTATGAGCCCATACGTCTGGTTGGTTGGGCGACTCAGCCCTATTACGACGCCGCCCAGCACAAGCTTTACTGGGCCAAGGAGTTGCAATTCGGCGACAGCACCGAACATACGCTGAACTTCAATGTGCGGGTTCTGGGGCGCCAGGGAGTACTGTTGATGAACTTCGTGGCCGGCATGTCACAGCTGGAGGAAATCCAGGCGGCCCGCGAAGAAGTGCTGGCCATGGCCAGCTTCAACGAAGGCCACAAGTACAGCGAGTTTAATCCCGACATAGACAAGGTCGCGGCCTATGGCATTGGTGGTCTTATCGCAGGTAAGGTGTTGGCCAAGGCGGGCATGTTGACCGCAGCTCTGTTACTGTTGAAGAAGTTCTGGTTCCTGTTGCTGATGCCATTGGTTTGGCTAAAGAAAATGATTTTTGGCAGAAAGGAAGCCTGATCTGATACCCAAAAGGGAAGCCAAATGGCTTCCCTTTTAATTTCTTGAACCGGTTAAAAACGCCAGGCAAGTATCCGGGTCTGCTTATTGCCCTGGGTCATCTCTATCACCCGCACCTCAGTCGCTCCCAATGCCTGCAGACGGCGTTTACAGGGCCTCAGATTGTCACCTTTGGAGACCAAAGAGGTGAACCAACGACACAGTTGTGGCCTGGCCGCACTTTCATCAATCATGGCAAACAGAAAACGACGTTCGCCACCATCGCACCACAGCTCATTGTGTTGACCACCAAAATTGAGTTTGACTTGTCCCACCGGCTTGCCAGTCAGATTCTGCAATTTGCGCTTGCTGCCTGCACTGGCCTCGGCCTGTGTACCATGGAATGGCGGGTTACACATGCAGGCATCAAAATGCTCATCGTCCGCGGCCACATTGGCAAAAATTTTGGTTGGATTGGATTGCAATCTCAGGTCAATGCGCTCGGCGAGCAAGGGATTATGCGCCAGTATGTCCCGGACATTGGCCAGGGAGCGGGGTTCTATGTCCGTGGCCACCAGCTGCCACTGGTAGAGACTGGCACCAAGCAGGGCATAGATGCCATTGGCCCCCGTACCTATATCCAGCACCCGGTTTGGCGTGCCTTTTGGCAACAAGTCCGCCAAGTAATGCACATAATCAACCCGCCCGGGGACCGGCGGGCATAAATAGCCTTTGGGAATGTCCCAGCCAACAATGCCATAGTGCTGTTTTAGCAGAGCCTTGTTGAGACACTTAACGGCTCTGGGATCTGCAAAGTCGATACTGCTCTGGCCCGACTTGGCCGTGAGCAGAAACGCCCGGAGACCGGGCTCGGCGCGGCACAGTGCGGGAAAGTCATAGCCACCGTTGTGGGCGTTGCGTGGATGCAGGCCTTTGCCTTTTGCTTGGCCAGGCTTACCTGCACGACTTTTGTTGATGCTCATAACCTGTGAACCCTTTGCAGGGCTCAGTCGTACAAATAACGGGTAAACAGCAAGTTAACCACCAGAGCACGGCCGGTTTCCTGCTCTATCAGACGATTGACCGTGTCATAGCATTCACGACGTATCTCTTCCCGGCCGGTCAGGGATTTAATTTTCTCTTCCGGCTGGTTACCCAAAATTTCGACTATGGCCGAGCGCAACAGGGGATCATGGTGTTCTATGGCCACCAAATCGTTGGGATCCTTCACCATCAGTTCGACACTGATGCGTACAAAACCAAGCTTTTTTCGGTTGGAGATGTAGTTGGTGACTATCTCGGGTTCAAAGCCATAGTAAGCGTAGTCTTCCAGAACCTTTTCATCTGCCCCCCAGCTCATACTGCTGACACTCATCAACATAAACAGGATACTCAGTAAATATCTCTTCAACTTGGTGGCTCCTTAATGCTCCGCCTGAGGCCAGGCGTTCCTGCTATCGACAGAGGGTGCAACATGGTAGACTTCTTGGGTTTTACCCCTCTATTGTAGCGAGCAACCCATGAGTGTGACCAGTCTCAGTTTTCCATATGGTGAATCAATTCAGTGGTTTTCACCAGATGCTGTCACATATTTGCCAGATGGATCCATGACAGACTGGATATTGGCACCGGGCAGCCTCACCGCCCGTCTAAAAGCCTTGGGGCTCGGATTTGAAGTCAGGGTATTGGGTGAAGGTTTTATCGCAGCCGGCGACGAGCAAATGTCCGCTCCCTGGGTCAGGGAAGTCTTGTTGTGTCTGGGTGGGATCCCCTGGGTATTTGCCCGCACTCTGGTACCAACATCCCTGCTGAATCAATGCCAGGCCGAGCTGATGGGACTGGGTGACAAGCCCTTGGGGGAACTGCTGTTCAGCGACCCCAGATTTATTCCCGGACGTATCGAAGTGGCCAGTTTCAACAACTGCAGCCGTCTCGCCCAGCTGGCGGCGTCATTGTCCCAAACGGTAACAGGTCCACTTTGGGGCCGGCGGCGTTATTTCGGTTTTGGCCATGATGAGCTGACAGTGTGTGAAATGTTCCTGCCGGCGGCCGTGACTGCCCTCAGCGACCGAAATCAAGCATAAAAAAACGCCCCGAAGGGCGTTTTCCTTATTGGCGTCGGCGCCAACCAAGCAGGCTCAGCAGGCCCAGACTCAACCATCCCAAGCTGCCACCACCGGAAGAGCCACCATTGGACAGGTTGGTTGGAACTGCAACAGTTATAGTATGTGTAACGGTAACATTATTACCACTCCCGTCGCTGACGGTCAGAGACACGGTATAAGTCCCGGAAGTTGAATAGGTGTAGCTGGGATTCCTCAGATTGCTGGTTGCCCCGCTGACACCGAAGTCCCAGGCGTAGCTGTAGTTACCACTGCCACCGCTCACATTGGCACTGAAGTTTACCGTTGCGCCAGATGCCGAACTGGTGAAATCCGCCGTCAGTGGTGTAGGCTCAGGTACGTTACCGTCGTTCAATGATAGACGAATGGTGGCGGTACTGCTGTTGGTTGTCTGCTGTACCACCTCCATGGTCAATCCCAGGTGAGGCAATATCAAACCGGCCATGGGTTTCAGCGGCGCGCTGTAATCCAGACTGTCATCGAACAGGGTCACGGCCGCCAGATTACTGTCTCCGGCATAAGCAGTTTGATCAAACTTACTGAAGGCGGCATCGCGTATCTGTACCTCGGTACCAAAGCTACCTATCAGATTTTGATCCGCATCTATCACCCCAATCAGCACCTTACCGGGGTGATCCGACACATTGTTATCGTCCAGATTGAAGTCTTCCAGCCACATCAGCACACCGGCATCATATCTATAACCGGCATCACCCAGCGCCTGGTCCACGCCATTGTGGCTGCGCAGCTGAATAATATAACGTCTGTCCTTGCCGGGACGGGTGTCGCCGATGCGACTGAAACCACCCGAAAGATTCATCTTTCCTGCGGTTTCAGCATCGTCGCTGTACACTGTGCTGCTACCGGTGACTATGGCAATATCATCTATGGCAATGCCATACCCACCAACAAAGTCGTCGGTCTTGTAAACAAAGCTGATTTGCTTGGTCATACCGGCATAGGCACTGAGATCATAGGTCAACTCGACCCAGGCATCGGCCCCCTCTGCACCGACAACATTCGCCGATTTTCCTGTGATGATATTCTTGGCGGTATTTACGCCATTGCTCGCCTTGGTGTGGTTACCAGCTATGGCTGTACCGTCGACCAACAGCTGCATATAGTCATAATCTGTTTCTATATCCCAATTGGCCTTCATTTTCAGAGTGATGCTGCCGGACGAGGGCAAGGTCAAACTAAAGGACATGGCATGATTGAGCATATTGCCCTGCCCGGAATAGTACTGAAAACTACCTGAGTAGGGGGCCTTGAAGGGCACATCTTCCGCGGGCAGAGGAATTGAGAGTTGGTTGACGCCAACCGAGTTTACCGCCTCCACCAGATTGTAATCCGTGCCCGCAGAGTTAAGGCTGCTGAGCGTCACAACCTGTTCATTAACCCAGTTGCCCAGATATTGCTGCTGCAGGAAGGAGCGGGCATAGGGGCTGAATCCCGATGGTTTGGAACCGGCAGGCACCCCGGTCCAGCTTCCGCCGGACATCAGCGACCAGGCCCCCACGGGTGAACCGTCGCCGCTATTGCTGGTGTCGTACTCATCCGGCAGCCCCAGATCATGGCCAAATTCATGGGTACAAACACCCGCAGCCGCATCTATGGGCTGCACCGTATAACCAAACACCCTTTTACTGGTGCCGGGGATCGCCTGTCCCAAGTCATTACCGCTGGAATTGACGAAGAAACGGTGAGACCAGATGGCATCATCACCCAAGACACCGCCACCGGCCTCCTCACCTATGCTGGAGTGGAACAACATCACATGGTCAATCACACCATCGGCTTCATCCAAATTGCCGTCACCATCCAAATCATAGGGATCTTCCACATCATAGCTGGCCAGCTGGGCTGCACTGAGACCCGCAACCGCCTTGGTCACGGCCTCGAGTACCAACTCGGGCACTGCCTTGTCACTATTATCATTGGCGGGATCATTGCCACCATAGTAGGCGGCATTGTTATCGGCGCGGACCCAATCGAGCACATCGCCGGTAAAAGAGAAACTGCTGCCCGAAACCTGGCTGTAATATTGATTGGTGGAGATCAGGTTTTGATTGGAAGGACCGGAAAAACCTGTGGTTGAAAACAGCAGATTACGGTAATGGCCGACCGGATAACTGCTGTAATACATGTCCGTATCACCCGGAGCGAGGCGATTGGCATCATGGGGGAGATCGGGAAAGTCCACCAAAACGCCAAGCACTTTCACCGTTTTGGTGATGGCTGAGGCATTGAGAGGTGCGACCGAACTGAATTGCGCCTTGTTGCGCTGTGCGCTGATCTTGCTGGCGCGCTCCCTGGCAAGTTGGGCGCGCATATCCTTGGGTATGCCCTGAGCCCTGGCCACAAATGCGGCAACGGCCTCATCTTGCTGATGGGCACTGGCATCGGCTGACAATTCACCCCGCTTAATTAACCAGTAAAGCACCCGTTCTTTGTTGACGATTCCGGCATCGGCCGGAGTACCGGAAACAGGCTCAACCCTGGCCTCGGCCGTACCCAAGGTCAACATAAGCGCCAAAGCGACCGAAACCGCCGGCATAGAGAGATTTGCCATAACTACTTCTTCCTTCAACCAATGACCACCGAACCCAGCCTTACGTCGCTTTTTTCACCGCTTCGCATCTATTATCGTTCACCAGAATGCGAAAGAGTCCTTAAGTGTGACCCCAGTTTACGGCCAAGGTTGCAACAGCTCAGGAACATCACCTTAACAGCGTCACACCAGTGTCTCAATGGGGCCAATCTGTTATTTGGCCGGTGTTCAGGCGGGATTCAGCAACAGGCTCACAAACAAAAGCCCGGCAATAAGCCGGGCCTGGTTCACAGTCGACGTAATATCCCTGAATTAACTGACGGATTTATTCAGGTAATTTGCTATACCATCCAGGAACATCTGCACAGATATCATCACCAACACCATGCCCATCAGGCGTTCTACCGCGGTCAGGCCTTTCTCGCCCAAAATTCGGGTAAACACCTTGTAGAACATCAGAATAAACGCACTCACGGCCCATGCAGACACCAAGGCTATGGTCCAGTCCATCATGCGACTGCTGTCCGTGTGCGCCAGCAATATCAGCGCGGCGAGAATGGAAGGTCCCGCCATCAAGGGAATGGCCATGGGCACGATAAAGGGTTCTTCCCCCGCCGCCAGGCCAATGACACCGCCCGGTTGGGGAAAAATCATCCGAATCGCAATCAGGAACAGAATAATACCGCCGGCAATGCTGACCGACTCTGACCTCAGGCTCAGGAAGTTGAGGATCCACTCTCCGGCAAAGAGAAACAGCAACATGATCATCAGAGCGAAGATAAGCTCCCGGATCAACACCCTGCGACGTTTCTTCGGATCAATATGACGCAAAATAGACGCAAATATGGGCAAATTACCCAAGGGGTCCATAATCAGGAATAACATTACCGCTGCAGACAAAATATCCATAGGCTCATCTTTAAAAGTGACCAGGCGTGAAGCGTTATTGTAACTGCTTTCACAAACACATAGTTGCAAAATTAGTTGAAGATTGCTGAAAATCCCAATCCGGATAACAGATCCGGCAAAGCCCTAAAATATACCTGTGGCGCTGCTCATTTGCCCGGCAACTGGTATACTACAGCGTTTTTTCAGCATCGCCGTGAGATCCATGCTCTATCTAATCGCCAGTTGCATCGCCCTGCTGCTCGGTCCCTTGTTTTACCGCTTCCTATCCAACGGCAGCGGCCTGCAAAAGGGCCTTGATGGCTTTATCTTCGTCTCCCTTGGCGGTTTGGTGCTGATCCATATTCTGCCCGAACTGCTGGAACATGGCGGTTTGCTGTCTATCCTGTTTGTCTTGCTTGGACTCTGGGGGCCCACCGCCAGCGAGAAGCTGTTCCAGCGCTATTCGGAAATCACCCACAACCTGACCCTGAGCTTGGGTATAGGCGGACTGCTGTTGCACACCCTTACCGATGGTGGCGCCATGGTACTGGCACAGCATGATTCAGGCTCGAGCCTATTGGCTCTGGGGATTATTCTGCATCGTTTACCCGTTGGGTTGGCCATTTGGTGGCTGCTGAAGCCCCAGGTTGGCAGTCGCTGGGCGATATTGGTGCTCGGCGCCATGATGCTGCTGACCGGTGCGGGCTTTATGGCCGGTGAGCAACTGTTGCAACAGCTCAGCCTGGACAACACCGTCTATCTGCAGGCCTTTGTCACCGGCTCCATATTGCATGTGGTTATACATCAGCCCCATGGCCATCACGACGCCGACAGCAACGGCCGTTTTGAATACCAAGCAGGTATCGGCAGCCTGATAGGTATCTCACTGTTGTTTTTGTTGCTGCTGATGGACTCGGGAGCCCATCAACACCAGGATCACGGCAGTGAACAATTAATGCAATGGTTGCTGGTGCTGGCTCCCGTGCTCTTGCTGGCTTATGCCCTGGCCAGCATACGTTTCGCCCTGGGGGTGACCCCCTCAGCAGCCGGACTCAAGGTTCAGTGGCTGCAACGACTGGCCGGGCCGGAGGCTTTGATCATCAGTCTGTTACTGCTTGGAACCACCTTTGCCCTGTGGCAAATCTTTGGCTTACTCTTGCTTGGCGCGCTGCTGACCTGGAGCAAACAACGGCCGGTAGACCCTCATCTCAATGTTCCCCATTCAGCCCTGACTTTCGGATTCGCCCATATAGTGGATCGCAGTGCTCCCTGGGTGCTGCTCAGTTTGGTATTGGCCAACCTGATAGGCCACCCATCCATACCTCTGGAAAATCCTGCTATCCAGCTGCTGATCTTGGCCTTGTTGTTACTGCCAATGCGCTTTTGTAATCTGGGCGCCGCCGTTCTGGCCATATCCCTGGCATTCAGCGGTTGGTCTAACATGGCGGTTATCTTTATCCTGCTGGCAGCTCCCTGGCTTAACCTGCAACAACTCAAAGCCATGACCTGGGGATTGCGACTGGCCTTAGCGGTACTGCTGGGCGCATTGTTGCTGCCGCTGGCGCTGATGGAAATCCAAATCCAGGAGACCTTTAACTGGCCTGTCTGGAGTCAGGAATTAGCGCTGCTCTTGCTTGCCCTGTTGTTTGCCGCCAGCTTGCTGCGCCTGGGGCCAAGAAAGTTTCTGCGCCGCCTGTGGCATGGTCAGGGGCCCAAAGCCCACGCCCATAAACACGGGCATAAACACGATCATAGCCACGGCCATCACCACTGAGATCTGTTCAATTCGGCATGAATTGGCTAGTCTGATTGGACACTTTGCCCGCTGGGGTCTGTTATGTGCATTCTCTTTATTGCCTTCAGGGTTCACCCGGATTATCCGCTGATCCTCTGTGCCAACCGGGACGAGTTTCATCACAGGGCAACCGCAGCGGCGCACTATTGGCCCCCGGAAGGGAAAATTCTGGCGGGACAGGATCTGCAAGCAGGCGGAACCTGGTTGGGCCTCAATGACAGGGGACAAATCGCCGCCCTCACCAATATCCGCAGTCCGGCCAATCACAGCGACAACCGCCTCAGCCGAGGTGATTTACCCTTGGCCGCGCTGCAACAGGGGAGCCATTTCCAAACCTGGCTGCAGAGCCACAGCGACAACTACAATCCCTTTAATCTGATTTGGGGTGACAGGGAACAGCTGCATTGCTACAACAGTCTGCAACGGCAACTGCAACCACTGACGCCCGGCTGCCACGCCATCAGCAATGGTGCTCTTGATGAGCGTTGGCCCAAAATGGCGAAGGGCGAACTGGCTCTGGAAGCCCTGGTCAATCGACCGGAAGAACCCGACATTGAAGCCTTGCTGGCTATGATGAAGGATGACTCGATTCCGGACGATAAATTGCTGCCGGATACCGGAGTGGGATTGGAGTGGGAACGGCGCTTATCTTCCATCTATATCTGCCATCCCGAATACGGCACCCGCTCCACCACCCTGATATTGCAGGATAATCAAGGACGCAGCCGTTATATTGAACTCAGATTTGATGGTAAGGGCAGGCAGCTGGGACGACAGCAATTTATTCGTAATGCCCAGAATGAGACTTTCAATCTGAAGAGTGATCGTGGGTAATCACCCAACGCTCATTTATCTTTTCCAACAATAAACTGAACGCGCCGGATGGGTTATCCTTGTCCCGCTTCAGTGACCAACGTCCCACGACCAGGGCGGCATCATTGCCGAGGATTTTAATGTCCACCTGACTGAAGGTCAGTTGCCCCATGGCCTCCCGGGTCGGGTAATGTTTTCGATAAGCCTCGCGGATCGACTCCCAGCCATAGCGAAATCGGTCACCGGAAACCACCCGCAAGTTGTCACTGTGCCAATAGCCCGCCATATAGTCATCTATGCTTCCCTGGTTCCAGGCTGCCTGCTGTTGTCGCAGTAAGGCCATAACCTCATCAGCGGGTGCCGCCGTAACTGCACAGCAAACCAACAGCAGAAAGGCAGCCAAGCCCTTTAACAACATAACAATTCTCCAGCGAACTGATTACACTGTACTATAACCCATCGGTGGCGAGATGCCCGGTGAACCAAGAGAGAACCCATGTTTCAGAAATTTTGCCAAGGCCTGATGCAATTGCTTGGCTGGCGTATTGCCGGCGAATTGCCAACGCTGGATAAGTACATCATCACTGTGGCCCCCCATACCAGTAACTGGGACTTTATCATTGGCGTCATTGCCAGGGGCGCCTTGGGGCAAAGAATACATTTCCTCGGAAAACATCAATTGTTTCTGCCCCCCTGGGGATGGTTTTTCCGCGCCATCGGCGGCAGCCCGGTGGACAGACGCAGAAACAATAATCTGGTAGATGCAGTCACTAACTTGTTTGTTGAAAATCCGAATTTTAAGTTGGCTCTGGCACCGGAAGGCACACGCAGTCCGGTGAGCCGTTGGAAAACGGGATTCTACCATATCGCCTGTAAGGCACAGGTTCCCATAGTGACGGTGGGACTGGACTTTTCCCGCAAGCAAATCGTCATAGCCCGGCCACTTGAACCGAGTGGTGACATACAGAAAGATATGAATTCTATTCTCGATTTCTATCGCGGGATCCGCGGACGTCATCCAAAACAGATCCCCGATTTCGAACAAACCAGCTGATTTGTCTAACTTACCGCTTTCAGACTGCGGATATCGTTACCAGTCGGATTCTGGAAGGCCCGTAAATCAAATTCAGGCAATATGGCCAGGATATGATCAAAGATATCCGCCTGAATACCCTCGTAATAAACCCAGCGGGTATCGTTGGTAAAAATATAAAGCTCCAGTGGCAGCCCTTCGGTGGTCGGCGCCAACTGGCGCACCATTAACGTCATGTCCTTATGAATTTTCTCATGGCGACGCAGGTACTCGGTCAGATAGGCCCGCAGGGTCCCCACATTGGTCAGGCGCCTGCCATTCACCGGCATATCCGCATCCGCCACGCTGGCATTGGCCTCGGCGAGTTCCTGCTCCTTACCGGACAAATACTCTTTCAAATGATTGATCCGTCCGAGCCTTAACCTGTCGGCCTCGGTGAGGAAACGTATACTGCTGATGTCCAAATGCAATGCGCGTTTGATCCTGCGACCGCCTGATTCAGACATACCGCGCCAATTGCGAAAAGCGTCGGAAACCAGGGCATAAGCGGGGATCATGGTGATGGTGTTGTCCCAATTACGCACTTTAACCGTGGTCAGCGACACCTCTTCAACTGCGCCATCGGCGCCATATTTGTCCATTTGGATCCAGTCACCCTTGCTGACCATGCGATTGGCAGCCAACTGGATACCGGCAACGAAGCCCAAAATGGTGTCCTTGAACACCAACATCACCAAACCAGTCGCCACGCCCAAGCCACTGAGGAAATAAACCGGTGACTGATCCGCCAAGACAGAAATGGCCACTATCAATGCGATAAAAAACAGGAACAACTTGATGAGCTGCACCACACTTTTTATCGGCAGCCGACGGCTGATATCGCGCAAATCGGCAACTTCATTGACCGCATCCAAACCGGAATAGGCCCCACGGACTAAGAGTACCACCATGGCCACGTCCAGTAATCGGCCGGCCAGACTGAGCAACAAGGGTTGACCGGCAAAAATAACCGGAGCCGCGGTATCCAACACCAACACGGGCACCAGTAAGGACAACTTCTCCAACACCCGATGTCGCATAAAGACGTCATCCCAGGTGACTTTGGAACGCTTAATGACCAAATTCATGGCGCGCACTACACCTCGACGCACCAAAACGTAGGCCAATATGGCAACCAAGAGCGTCAGCAACATCATGCCGAACACCGACGCCGTTGCTGACATATCGGCATCCATTCCCAATTCGGACAGCCAAGCAGCAAGCTGAACTTGAATCTCACTGTTCACGATAAAACCTCTGTTGATAACCGCTGGCCAGTGTAGCATCAACTGTGACACGGTTGCTGTTTCGAGATAGATATCAAGCAGCTATGCAGGATCTGGCAGAAATGCATAACAGCAAAGCTCCTTGGGTTGTACTCATGCCAGCGGGCGAATACCGCGTTACGATATGCTTATGAGCACTTAGCTGTGGGTTGAATTATTCAAAACACTATAACGAAAAAAGCCTCTGCATTGCTGCAGAGGCTTTCGTCTTTATGTTGGCGGAGCGGACGGGACTCGAACCCGCGACCCCCGGCGTGACAGGCCGGTATTCTAACCAACTGAACTACCGCTCCTTTGGGCTAGGCCCAAATTAGGCGTCTGGCGATGACCTACTCTCACATGGGGAGACCCCACACTACCATCGGCGCGATTGCGTTTCACTTCTGAGTTCGGAATGGGATCAGGTGGGACCACAATGCTATTGTCACCAGACATAAAATTGTATGGAACAAATTTTAAACGCGCTTTAGCGCGGCCCGTCAGGGTCAAATACAGGGATGTATTTGATAAATTCATTCCTGAATCTGGAAAGCTGCTGCTCTTACGAGCCTTGAGTCTCGACTTCAATCAAGTTTGGATATTCTTACGTACGACCTCCAGGGAAGGAGGAAGTACTGGAAAATGTCTGGAACATTTTCAGTAAAACCCATCTGGGTTGTATGGTTAAGCCTCTCGAGTCATTAGTATCAGTTAGCTCAACGCCTCACAACGCTTACACACCTGACCTATCAACGTCCTGGTCTCGAACGGCTCTTATGTGGACTCTAGGTCCAAGGGATGACTCATCTTGGGGCTCGCTTCCCGCTTAGATGCTTTCAGCGGTTATCGATTCCGAACGTAGCTACCGGGCAATGCCATTGGCATGACAACCCGAACACCAGCGGTTCGTTCACTCCGGTCCTCTCGTACTAGGAGCAACTCCCCTCAATCATCCAACGCCCACGGCAGATAGGGACCGAACTGTCTCACGACGTTCTGAACCCAGCTCGCGTACCACTTTAAATGGCGAACAGCCATACCCTTGGGACCGACTTCAGCCCCAGGATGTGATGAGCCGACATCGAGGTGCCAAACACCGCCGTCGATATGAACTCTTGGGCGGTATCAGCCTGTTATCCCCGGAGTACCTTTTATCCGTTGAGCGATGGCCCTTCCATTCAGAACCACCGGATCACTATGACCTACTTTCGTACCTGCTCGACGTGTCTGTCTCGCAGTTAAGCTGGCTTATGCCATTACACTAACCGTACGATGTCCGACCGTACTTAGCCAACCTTCGTGCTCCTCCGTTACTCTTTGGGAGGAGACCGCCCCAGTCAAACTACCCACCAGGCACTGTCCCTAACCCCGATTAGGGGCCCAGGTTAGAACATCAACACTACAAGGGTGGTATTTCAAGGACGACTCCACGAGAACTGGCGTTCCCGCTTCAAAGTCTCCCACCTATCCTACACATGTAGGGTCAATGTTCAGTGCCAAGCTATAGTAAAGGTTCACGGGGTCTTTCCGTCTAGCCGCGGGTATACGGCATCTTCACCGCAATTTCAACTTCACTGAGTCTCGGCTGGAGACAGCGTGGCCATCATTACGCCATTCGTGCAGGTCGGAACTTACCCGACAAGGAATTTCGCTACCTTAGGACCGTTATAGTTACGGCCGCCGTTTACCGGGGCTTCGATCATGAGCTTCTCTTGCGATAACCCAATCAATTAACCTTCCGGCACCGGGCAGGCGTCACACCGTATACTTCCTCTTGCGAGTTTGCACAGTGCTGTGTTTTTGATAAACAGTTGCAGCCACCTGGTATCTGCGACTGCCGTCAGCTCGGGGAGCAAGTCCCTCCACCAACAGCAGCGTACCTTCTCCCGAAGTTACGGTACCATTTTGCCTAGTTCCTTCAGCCGAGTTCTCTCAAGCGCCTTGGTATTCTCTACCCGACCACCTGTGTCGGTTTGGGGTACGATTCCTGCTAACCTGAAGCTTAGAAGATTTTCCTGGAAGCCTGGCATCAACCACTTCAGTGCCGTAGCACCTCGTCATCAGCTCTCGGTGTATGTGTGCCCGGATTTGCCTAAGCACACCACCTACCACCTTAAACACGGACAACCAACGCCGTGCTGGCCTAGCCTTCTCCGTCTCTCCATCGCAGTTAGCAGAAGTACGGGAATATTAACCCGTTTCCCATCGACTACGCCTTTCGGCCTCGCCTTAGGGGTCGACTCACCCTGCCCCGATTAACGTTGGACAGGAACCCTTGGTCTTTCGGCGAGGGGGTTTTTCACCCCCTTTATCGTTACTCATGTCAGCATTCGCACTTCTGATACCTCCAGTGTGGGTTACCCCTTCACCTTCAACGGCTTACAGAACGCTCCTCTACCGCGTACACGTTATCGTGCACACCCGTAGCTTCGGTGAATTGCTTAGCCCCGTTACATCTTCCGCGCAGGCCGACTCGACTAGTGAGCTATTACGCTTTCTTTAAATGATGGCTGCTTCTAAGCCAACATCCTAGCTGTCTAAGCCTTCCCACATCGTTTCCCACTTAGCAATTACTTTGGGACCTTAGCTGACGGTCTGGGTTGTTTCCCTTTTGACGACGGACGTTAGCACCCGCCGTCTGTCTCCCGGATAGCACTCTTTGGTATTCGGAGTTTGCAAAGGGTTGGTAAGTCGGGATGACCCCCTAGCCTTAACAGTGCTCTACCCCCAAAGGTGTTCGTCCGAGGCGCTACCTAAATAGCTTTCGAGGAGAACCAGATATCTCCCGGTTTGATTGGCCTTTCACCCCCAGCCACAAGTCATCCGCTAATTTTTCAACATTAGTCGGTTCGGTCCTCCAGTTGATGTTACTCAACCTTCAACCTGCCCATGGCTAGATCACCGGGTTTC
>NZ_CP071501.1:4102500-4136363 GCF_017354985.1 Shewanella cyperi
CAAACTCTTCAATTAAAAGTTTTGGTGTTTGACTTGCGCCAAACTGCTCAATGAATTCTGTCGATTTTGCAACTGTAAACAGTCGCAAACTGCATGTTTGCATGGACATCATTCACTGATGAATATCGTTGTCGATGTCATCAGCTCTGCGAGTGTCCACACAGATTTGCTTGTCTTAATAACTTGTTAAAGAACGGTGCCGCTTGGGCATCCCACCGAGTTCTCAGCGGGTCAGGGCTGCGTATTCTACAGAACCCCGTTTTCGCGTCAAGCAGTTTTTGCAAACTTTTTTCGACGCTGCCGGAGCTTCACTCCGACCACTTTCACCTGCCGCCGCGCCTTGCGCTGCCTGCCGTGTCAGTGGATGCGCATTATAGGCGGCCGCACTTTTTACGCAAGGGCTTTTTTGCAGAAAACTGGCAGTTCCGAGTCGTACGTTCAATTCATGAACGAAAAGCACAAAAAAGGGGCATTTAGCCCCTTTTTTACAACACCCAGCCCCTGTTAAGGTCCAAAGAAGCGGGTTTCCTGCCTGGTCTCAACCTTGGCGTCATCCAGGCTGACTATCCTGATACTGATATCCGTCATGGTGCCGGACAGATTGACCGGGTCTACCGCAACACTGATGGGCAAGGTCATCACCTCACCGGCCTCTACGGTAACCTGTTGTTCACCATACCAACGGTAATCATTCAAACCTTCCACGCTCAGTTGATAGTTATGCTTTTGCTCTGTCTTATTGAGGATCTTTAAGGTAAAGGTGTTTTCAATCAGTCCCTGATTATTTTCCCGGTAAAGGGCATTACGATCCCTGATAACGTCGATTCGCAATGGTGAAATGGTGGCGGCAGCATAGATGAATACCAGTATCATTATGCTCAGTACGACGCCATAGCCCACCAGCTTGGGTCTCATGACCTTTTCTTGCTTGCCTTCAAGCTTGCTTTCGGTGGTGTAATTGATAAGACCTCTTGGATACCCCATGCGGTCCATGGTCTGATCGCACGCATCTATACAGGCACCACAGTTGATGCATTCGTACTGCAACCCGTTCCTGATATCTATACCGGTAGGACAGACCTGCACACAGAGATCGCAGTCGATACAGTCACCCAACCCAAGCTCCTTGGGATCGGCCTTACGTGAACGAGGTCCCCGGGTTTCGCCACGTTTGACGTCGTATCCCACTATATAGGTGTTCTTATCGAACATGGCCGCCTGGAACCTGGCGTAGGGACACATGTGGATGCACATGATTTCCCGCATCCAGCCGGCATTGCCATAGGTAGCGAAGGTAAAGAAGATAACCCAGAAGTAGACGGCGCCACTGGCATTGAGTGTCAGAACATCGGGATAGACCTCCCTTGATGGCACAAAATAGGACACGAAAGTCATGGCGGTAATAAAAGAGATTAACAACCAGGCACTGTGCTTGGCTGTCTTACGCCACACCTTATCAAAGTCCCAGGGCATCTGGTCCATCTTGATGCGCTTATTACGGGGACCTTCAAGCTTTTCTTCAAACCAAATAAAGATAAAAGTCCACACGGTTTGCGGGCAGGTATAGCCACACCAAACCCGGCCCAAGTAGGTGGTCACAAAAAACAAGGCAAAAGCGGCTATCATGAATAGCGCCGCCAACAAGGTCAGATCCTGGGGCCAGATGGTCAGGCCAAATACGTGAAACTTTTGCTCAGCCAAATTAAACCAGACGGCTTGCCGGTTCCCCCAGGGTAACCAGGGCAACACCAGAAAAAACGCCATGGCCACCCAACCCAGTCTGCGCCTGAGTCTGGTCCACAAACCATCCACTGCCCGCACATAAATCTGGTTGCGGGGGTTAAAACGATCGGCTTTGGAAGCATCAGGCTGATGAATCTTGATTCTTTCGGCCTTGGAATAATCCTTTTGCTTAGATTCCTTATTCATATCTACAGCCTTTACTGCTTTATCATTGCTTACAAACTGGCATATTATACTCTCAATGTACCGCCTTAATCACTCGAATGGATCACAAGATGAAAGGATGGATAATCCTGGCGCTGGTCGCCGGAGGTCTTTATTACCTGTACACAGAGACAGATAAGCTGGATAAGCCGATAGCCCAAACCGAAGAAGTTTTAAAAAAAATCGAGCGCAAGCTGGATGCCATGACCGGGACCAGAATAATTCGTGTCGACAGGAATGTAGCCCAACTTAAAAGCGAGTTAGCCAGTCGGTTTACCCCATCAGAACTGAGTGAATTCAATAGCGTTCTGTCCAATAGGGACACGCTGGAAGACTTCAAAGAAGAGTACTGTGGCTCTTCAAATGCCACCCATCCGATTTTCAGTAACGATAATTTGCTGTATTTGTGCGATCACCTGTAATAAAGACAATTTTCTCTGGCAAATAATTGCTCCTTTAGGCTACAACACCAAAGCCGTAGTTCTATTTTTGGCCAGCATCAGGTAAGCCTATGACCAAACAAATTTCTGATATTTTTGACCCGGAGCTCTGGGCTCCCGTCGAAGGTTTTCAATTTGAAGACATCACCTACCACAGGGCCAAAGATCAGGGTACCGTTCGCATTGCGTTTAATCGTCCCGATTGCCTTAACGCCTTCAGGCCCAAAACAGTAGACGAGCTCTATACCGCCCTGGATCACGCCAGGCAATGGTCAGATGTAGGTTGCGTACTGCTGACAGGTAACGGTCCGTCGGCCAAGGGACAATACTCCTTCTCCTCCGGCGGCGATCAGCGTATTCGCGGCAAAGACGGTTATAAATACGAAGGTGCCGAACCCGGCAGTGCCGATGTGGCACGGATGGGGCGCTTACATATCCTCGAAGTACAACGACTGATCCGTTTTATGCCCAAGGTAGTGATAGCCGTTGTCCCCGGTTGGGCCGTAGGTGGTGGCCACAGTCTGCATGTAGTGTGCGATCTGACCCTGGCTTCCAAAGAACATGCGGTCTTCAAGCAGACCGATCCGGACGTGGCAAGCTTTGACTCTGGCTACGGCAGTGCTTATCTCGCCAAAATGGTGGGGCAAAAACGGGCCCGGGAAATATTTTTCCTTGGCTTCAATTACAGTGCCGAGGAGGCTGTCGCCATGGGCATGGTGAATCGCGCCATCCCCCATGCCGAGCTGGAAATCGAAGCGCTGCGCTGGGCCAAGGAGATCAACTCAAAATCCCCAACCGCCATGCGCATGCTCAAATACGGCTTTAACCTGCCGGACGATGGCTTGGTGGGTCAACAACTGTTTGCCGGTGAGGCCACCCGTCTGGCCTATGGCACGGATGAGGCCCGTGAGGGACGGGATGCCTTTCTCGAAAAACGGGATCAGGATTATTCCCGCTTCCCCTGGCACTATTGATTGTCGAACTCTTTAATCAGAGCCACAAAAAGACGCAGCTTAAGGCTGCGTCTTTTGTCTTAATCGGCTGCCTCGTTTACCTCAATTGAACAATTCTACTTTACATGCAAATGATAACTATTGTCATCTATATCAAATCATCAATTGGGGATGCCACTATGTTAAAGACCATGACCTTTGCCATGCTGCACTTTGGTGTGGCCTTCAGCATCACTTATTTGCTCACCGGCAGCCTGCTTATCGGTGGCGCCGTTGCCCTGATTGAGCCGACGATTAATACCGTGGTGTTTTACTTCCATGAAAAAGTCTGGAAGCGGATAGAATCCAACAGGGCTGTATTAAAACAACCTGGCTAAATGTTCGATAAATTTGGCAAGCTTTTAGCAAAGCCTATTAACCGACCACAACGCAAGAATCTCAACTGTATCCAGGGTCAGTATCCCAATCCCATATTAATAACAGCAGCCTCCGATTGGGTGCCGGGACGAGTACCAGATAAGCGAAATCCATTGGCCAAGTTCCCATCATGGCAATCCAGCCTTTGTTGTATGCACTCCTTAAGCACTGTCTCCAACACTTCCGGATGCCAAGCATTAAACCAATCACCATGTAAAGACATTCCCCCCGGCGTGAACGGCGTAACCTCATATCTGTCTGAGGCTAAACGCCAGCCTCTGCTGCTGTTGGTCTCGGGGTCGGAGACTTCGGGTTTGACACCAAAAGCATAATGAAAACTGACCCTAATAATCGGCACCGGATGGCTTGCGGGGCAAACACTGCCCTGCGGGCCACCGGTATTGATAGGATATGCAAGGTGACTCTTGTGATCATAGGAGTCGAGATCCACGCCATTCCAGCAACTGGGGAAAAAGATATCCATCCTCAATCTATCCGGTTCCCGGCATTCGGGGATTCCGGTGCTCCAACGGGGATTACCAGCATCAGTGGACTCCCATGACTGACAATGCCAGCGAACAACAGCACTGTCCTGCTCATTGCCGGGTTGCGCCATATGATTGCCGGCAATCATCTTCAATCCCAGAGGAATAGTTTGAATGGACTCAAGATCATCAACCCCTGCCGAATAATAAAATATCTCATGTGCCTCTTCGTCATTACCAACCACTGCGGGAACCACGTGCCAGGCAGGCTCCCCTTGCGCATCAAGCATTCGCTCTCCGGTTTGCAAGTCATAGCTTGGTGCCAGCAGCGCCGGGATCCAATAAGAGGAGCGATTGAGCTCGTTGCCCTGACAACTGGATTCCCCGCTTGTCAGCAGCGATGTTGTATCGGTGTTTTCATCCACCAGCGTATTGCCATAGAAGCGATGTAAGTGTCCTGCATTGGCTTATCCGGGAAAGACTATCGGATCGTTGTAACCGGCGTGGGCAAAATCACAATTGATTCTGAAAATGCCGCGCCAACTGTCTTCTGCAGCCAATGTTGGCTGTACCTCGGTCGCCACCAAATCAGCGTGCACACCGGTACCAGAACCACCAGAGAAGACACTGCTGACACGCCATTGTGCAATAGCAACCTCGCTCCGCTTGCCATTGATATCCAAGCTCCAAACAGACAATTGATGCTCCTGCGGGCTCAATGGATATAGAAATAACGGACTGGAACAATCGGTAACATGGCCCCCGTCGAGTTGACACTCAAAGTTCACGGCATCGTCGGCAACAAACTCAAACTTTGCGAAAGCCTCCTGGGTGACTGACTCAGGTTTTATTTTGAAGGTCGGAGCCGCCGGTGATGCTGAATCCAATGAAGGCGGATTATCCTCTGATGACCCGCAAGCGCTCAGCGTGAGGGTAAGAACACTAATAAAGACAAACAGTGACTTATTCATGATCTATCCCCGCTTACAATGCCAGTGACCGCCATGCTGCCGACAAGGTTTTCCAGCAGCAGGCCTCGAATGGATAATTAAGATATCGGGCGCATCGTGTTCTACCACTATGTCAACATCGGAATAAAAGCGCTTTGGTTGTGGATGGGAATGCTGTGCACACCCCATCAACAAAAGGGAAAAGAGGCCCATTAACCCCAAATACTTGCCAGCCATAGGATCCACCATTCTGTGTCAAAAGGTTAACTGCATCTTAGTGGCTGGGATGTAAAGTTCCGTCAACCCTGTGCAAAGGTTGAGTAAAAGTGCACAAAGCTACGAATAAAGGCTGCGGATTAAGGTGGGCAAAAACAAAAACCTCCCCGAAGGGAGGTTTATTTTTTGCCCGTGTTATTCGACGGTCACCGACTTGGCAAGGTTACGTGGCTGATCCACATCCGTACCTTTAATCAGCGCCACATGGTAGGACAGCAACTGCAGTGGGATTGTGTAGATCAGCGGCGCCATAAACTCATCACAGTGGGGCACAGGGATCACCTTCATTGTGTCGTCGGACTGGAACTCGGCGTCCTTGTCGGCGAACACATACATCAAGCCACCGCGGGCGCGCACTTCCTCGACGTTGGATTTGAGTTTTTCCAACAGCTCGTTATTGGGCGCCACCACTATTACAGGCATATCGGCGTCGATCAGTGCCAGAGGGCCGTGCTTGAGTTCGCCCGAGGCATAGGCTTCAGCATGGATATAGGAGATCTCTTTAAGCTTGAGCGCACCTTCCATGGCGATGGGATATTGATCTCCACGACCGAGGAACAAAGCATGGTGCTTGTCGGCAAAGTCTTCCGCCAATTGGGCAATGGCATCATCCAGCCCCAGGGCCTGTTCCACCTTGGCCGGCATGGATTGCAAACTTTGAGCTATGGCCGCTTGCAGTTCAGGGCTCATGCCATTGTGACGACCGAGCACTGCGGTCAACATCAGTAAACCCGCCAGCTGCACGGTGAAGGCCTTGGTGGAAGCTACACCGATTTCGGCACCGGCCTTCATCATGTAGGCCATATCCGATTCACGTACCAGAGAAGAACCCGGCGCATTGCAGATGGTCAGGGTCGCCTTATAACCCATTTCCTTGGCCAGACGCATGGCCGCCAGGGTGTCGGCGGTTTCACCGGACTGGGAAATGGTCACCAGCAGGCTGTTGGGGAACAGGTGCGACTTGCGATAACGGAACTCGGAGGCGATTTCCACATTACAGGATACTCCGGCCCACTGTTCCAGCCAGTAACGGGCGGCCATACCCGCATGGTAACTGGTACCACAGGCGATGATCTGCACGTGCTTGATATCTTTCAGGAAGGTTTCTGCCTTCTCGCCAAAGGCGCTGTCCAGCACCTGACGATTGGCGATGCGCCCTTCGAGGGTCCGGGTCAATGCCAACGGCTGCTCGTAGATTTCCTTCAGCATATAGTGGCGGTATTCGCCCTTATCACCGGCATCATGGGTGATTTCCGATTCCTTGGCTTCGCGCTCAACCGGATTACCCAAGCTGTCGAAAATACTGACCGAACGACGGGTCACTTCGGCCACATCCCCTTCTTCCAGGAAGGCGAAGGTGCGGGTCACGGGTAAGAGTGCCAGCTGATCCGAGGCTACAAAGTTTTCCCCCAGCCCAAAACCTATCACCAGCGGGCTGCCGCTGCGGGCCACCACCAGGCGCTCGGGATCGCGACGGTCGATGACCACAGTGCCGTAAGCACCTTCCAGCTGCTTAACCGTGGCCTGAACCGCCGCCAGCAGCGAGGTCGCGCTTTTCAGTTCATGATGTACCAGGTGGCAGATAACTTCGGTGTCGGTATCGGAGCTGAAGCTATAGCCCAGTCCCTTGAGCATCTCGCGCAGTTTGCCATGGTTTTCAATGATGCCGTTGTGCACCACAGCGATGTCGCCTTCGGACAGGTGTGGGTGGGCATTGCGCTCACTGGGTTCACCGTGGGTTGCCCAGCGGGTGTGTGCGATACCCGTGCCGCCGCTCAAGGGCTCAGCGGCCAGGGCCTCGGCCAGTTCCTGCACCTTGCCAACACGACGGGTGCGTTTGAGTTCACCGGCATGGATCAGTGCCATACCGGCCGAATCATACCCCCGGTATTCCAAACGACGCAGGCCTTCCAACAATATTTCTGCCACGTCCCTTTGCGCCACGGCGCCTACAATTCCACACATACTCGTTTTCCTGAATGATTAAGTCTAACCGTTAAATTTTTGCCAATATGACCCGCACGCCGTGGGCGCTGATGGTGTCTGCGGCCTTGGCCGGCAAGCGCTCATCTGTGACCAACACGCTGACCCGACTCCAGGGCAATTCCAGGTTGGGAATGCGCCGGCCCAGCTTGTCGGATTCCAGCATCACTATGACTTCCCGTGACACCTCGGCCATCAATTTACTGAGGCCGGTCAATTCGTTG
Source organism: Shewanella cyperi (assembly GCF_017354985.1). Taxonomy (NCBI): domain Bacteria; kingdom Pseudomonadati; phylum Pseudomonadota; class Gammaproteobacteria; order Alteromonadales; family Shewanellaceae; genus Shewanella; species Shewanella cyperi. Next base: position 4,110,176 of record NZ_CP071501.1, read on the forward strand.
AAGGTGGTGGTACCGCGTTCAAGGTCGATACCATCGGCACCGATAAACAACTGATCGAAATCGTATGAGCGCAACACCTGTTCGGCCACCAGCCCTTGAAAGCTTTCGGAATGGGGATCCCAGGTCCCCCCTGTCATCAGCAGGGTTGGCTCGTTTTCCAATTCGTTGATGGCATTGGCCAGCTGCAGCGAATTGGTCATCACCACCAGACCGCGCTTGTTGCCAAGCTCAGGGATGAGTCCCAGGGTGGTGCTGCCGTAATCAATGATGATGCGATTGTGATCGCGGATAAGGGCCGCAGCCTCGCGGGCTATGGCCTGTTTGGCCGGAGAACTGGCGCGCTGTTGGGTAATTTCCTGTGGAACCGGAACCGCACCACCATAACGCCTGAGCAAAAGCCCCGCCTTTTCCAGAGTGGCCAGATCTTTGCGTATGGTTACTTCCGACGTTTCAAAACGGGCAGCCAATTCGTCCACATGCAATTCTCCCCGCTCGTTGAGCAAGGAGATAATGGCGTGGCGTCTTTGTTGGGTGTTGCGTTTTGTCATCCGTTCTTTCGCTTAAGTTTCGAAACGAAAGAAATTATATACAAACGAAACAGGAATACCAGTCAAACAGGATAAAATTCTGTTCCGGTATATGGACACCCCGAGAGGAAAGCACAAATGAAAAGCGACGCCTTGGCGTCGCTTTTCTATCGGTTATTTAGGCTTCTTCACCGGCCGCTGCCAACCTTCTATATGGCGTTGCTTCACCCGGGTGATCACCAGCTCATTCTCACCCACTTCCCGGGTAATGGTAGAACCGGCACCCAGGGTCGCGCCCTTGCGGATCACCACGGGAGCCACCAGCTGGGTATCGCTGCCGACAAACACGTCATCTTCGATGACGGTCAAGTGCTTGTTGGCACCATCGTAGTTACAGGTGATGGTTCCGGCGCCTATGTTTACCCCTTTACCTATTTCGGCATCGCCGAGATAGGCCAGGTGTCCGGCCTTGGAGCCTTCGCCCAATACCGCCTTTTTCATCTCAACGAAGTTACCTATGTGAGCATCTTTATGCAGCTCGGCGCCGGGACGCAACCGTGCAAATGGGCCTGCGCTGGCAGCATCGCCGAGCTTGGCGCCTTCGATGATACTGTAGGGTTTGATTTCGGCGTTGTCGGCAATGTCACAGTCGATAAGAATGGCGCCGGCACCAATAGTGACGTTATTACCAAGCTTGACCTTGCCTTCGAAGATCACGTTGACGTCTATCATCACGTCCATACCCACGCTGATATCACCGCGGATATCGATGCGAGCCGGATCCCGCAGATTGGCGCCGGCAAGCATCAGCTCCTCGGCGCGGCGGGCCTGATAGGCACGCTCCAGCGCGGCCAGCTGTACCCTGTTGTTGGCGCCTTCGGTCTCTATGGGGTTGGCAGGATGGGCGGTATCTATGGCGACGCCATCGGCGTGGGCCATGGCAATAATATCGGTCAGGTAAAACTCGCCCTGGGCGTTGTTGTTACCCAGTCTGCCTAACCAGATTTTCAACTGTTTGCCCGGCACGGCCATGATGCCACTGTTGATCTCGGTGATCTTAAGCTGCTCAGCACTGGCATCTTTCTGCTCGACTATGCCAACGACCTTGCCACCTTCACGCACCATGCGGCCATAGCCGGTGGGATTGTCCAGATGCACGGTCAGCACTGCCACCCCGTCAGGTTGACGTGCTGACAACAGGGCTTCGAGGGTTTCTTTGCGGGTGAGCGGCACATCGCCGTAGAGCACCAGCACAGTGTCATTATCATCAATGTGTGGAATGGCCTGGGCCACGGCATGGCCTGTACCCAGTTGCTCGGCCTGGAGCACAAAGTTCAGCGGCTGCTCACCGAGTTTGGTTCTCAGGAGCTCTCCGCCATAACCGTACACCAGATTGATCTTGTCGGCGTTGAGCTCACGGGCCGTGTCTATCACGTGCTGCACCATGGGCTTATGGGCAACGCTGTGCAATACCTTGGGCAAATCCGAACGCATCCGGGTACCTTTCCCGGCGGCGAGAATAACAACATTGAGTGACATGCAGGTTTCCTTCTCACTAAGCTGGCGCAAGTGTACCTGAGACAAGGAAAAAAATCAGTCATTCAGAAGCAGCACTCTGTCTCGAAGGTTGTCTACATCAAGCCATAGAACTGGTTGCAGTAAATAGAGTTGCATGCAGCCATCGGCATACCGCTAAAAGCAGCAATAAAAAAGGCGCCCTGAGGGCGCCTTTTTTGGACACATTCACCTTATCTGGCAATGTTCTTCTTGATGGTTTCAACCACGCGCAGTTGCGCGATGGCCTTGGCCAGCTCAATGGCGGCTGCGGCATAGTTGAAATCGGCACCAGCGTCAGCCATGTGGGCTTCCGCACGGCGTTTGGCTTCCAGAGCCGCCTGTTCATCAATGTCTTCGGCACGCAAAGCCACATCAGCCAACACAGACACAGAATTGGGTTGTACTTCCAGCAGACCGCCGGACAGGTAAAACACCTCTTCTTTACCATGCTGCTTAACGATGCGCACCATGCCAGGTTTGATAAAGGTCAGCAGCGGGGCGTGACCGGGCATGATACCCAGTTCACCTTCACCACCGGTCACTTGCAGATGTTCTACCAGACCGGAAAAAATGCGTGTTTCCGCGCTTACGATATCAAGATGTACTGTCATGGCCATAGCGTTCTCCATTTAAGACTCAGGCTGGGGCCCGATTACTTTTTGTTGGCTTTCTCAACGGCTTCGTCGATAGAACCAACCATGTAGAACGCCTGCTCTGGAATGTGGTCAAACTCACCTTCCAGAATACCCTTGAAGCCACGAATGGTGTCTTTCAGGGATACGTACTTACCAGGTGAACCGGTGAACACTTCCGCAACGTGGAATGGCTGGGACAGGAAACGCTCGATCTTACGGGCGCGTGACACAGTCATCTTGTCGTCGTCAGACAGTTCGTCCATACCCAGGATGGCGATGATGTCCTTCAGCTCTTTGTAACGCTGCAGAACGTTCTGTACGCCGTTGGCCACATCGTAGTGCTCCTGGCCAACAACCAGAGGATCCAACTGACGAGAGGTGGAATCCAGTGGGTCAACCGCTGGGTAAATACCCAGAGAAGCGATTTGACGTGACAGTACCACGGTCGCATCCAAGTGGGCGAAGGTGGTGGCTGGGCTTGGGTCGGTCAAGTCGTCCGCAGGTACGTATACGGCCTGTACCGAGGTGATAGAACCAGTCTTGGTTGAAGTGATACGCTCTTGCAGAACGCCCATCTCTTCAGCCAGAGTAGGCTGGTAACCCACGGCAGAAGGCATACGACCCAACAGGGCTGATACTTCAGTACCGGCCAGGGTGTAACGGTAGATGTTGTCTACGAACAACAGTACGTCTTTACCCTCGTCACGGAACTTCTCGGCCATGGTCAGACCGGTCAGTGCCACACGCAGACGGTTTCCTGGTGGCTCGTTCATCTGACCGTACACCATGGCTACCTTGTCCAGAACGCCTGATTCTTCCATCTCGTAGTAGAAGTCGTTACCTTCACGGGTACGCTCACCTACACCGGCGAATACAGACAGACCTGAGTGGGCCTTGGCGATGTTGTTGATCAGTTCCATCATGTTAACTGTCTTACCAACGCCCGCACCACCGAACAGACCTACTTTACCACCCTTGGCGAATGGACATACCAGGTCGATAACCTTGATACCGGTTTCCAGCAGTTCTGTAGTGTTCGATTGATCTTCGTATGAAGGGGCTGCACGGTGGATGATATAACGCTCATCTTCACCGATTGGGCCCGCTTCATCCACAGGCTCACCCAGAACGTTCATGATACGGCCCAGTGTGGCCTTACCAACAGGAACGGAAATAGGTGCACCTGAGTTTACAACCTCGATACCACGACGCAGACCATCTGAAGAACCCATGGCGATGGTACGAACCACACCGCCACCGAGCTGTTGCTGAACTTCCAGCACCAGACCGTTACAGGTGCCTTCACCTGTGATCTTCAGAGCGTCATATACCTGAGGTACGGCATCTTGTGGAAACTCTACGTCCACAACCGCGCCAATTACTTGGACAACAGTACCTGTGCTCATGATTAATCCTCTAAAACTTGTATTCGTTACCTAAGCCTTAAACCGCTGCGGCGCCTGACACAATTTCCGACAGTTCCTGCGTAATCGCAGCCTGACGGGCCTTGTTGTACACCAGTTGCAGATCGTCGATCAGGGTACCGGCGTTGTCGGTCGCGGCCTTCATCGCCACCATACGGGCAGCTTGTTCGGACGCGATGTTTTCCACAACACCTTGGTACACCTGGGATTCCACATAACGTACCAGCAAGGTTTCCAAAAGGTCTTTCGGATCCTGCTCGTAGATGTAGTCCCAGTGATGAGCGACGTCATCGCTTTCGGATTTTGGCAAAGGTAGCAGCTGCTCGATCACGGGCGTCTGGGTCATGGTGTTCACAAACTTGTTGAATACCACGTACAGACGATCCAGCTTGCCTTCGTTGTAAGCCTGCAGCATCACGCGTACGGTCCCGATCAGGTCAGCGAGCTTGGGAGCATCGCCAAGACCTGAGGCGTGGGCCGATACCTGACCGCCAAAGGCTTTGAAAAACTGTACAGAGCGGGCACCGATTGGGCAGAACTCTACCTCAGCGCCTTGCTGTTTCCAGTTTTTCACGTCTGCAACAACCCGCTTGAACAGGTTGACGTTCAGACCACCACAAAGGCCACGGTCTGAGGCTACTACTATGTAGCCCACCCGTTTGGCCTCTCTCACCTCCAGGTAGGGGTGTTTGTATTCGAGAGAACCCAGGGCAACGTGACCGATCACCTTACGCATGCTTTCCGCGTATGGACGGCTGGCAGCCATGCGATCCTGCGCCTTGCGCATTTTGCTGGCGGCCACCATTTCCATGGCGGACGTGATCTTCTGAGTGTTTTTCACACTCGCGATCTTGGTTTTAATCTCTTTTGCGCCGGCCATCTCTACTCTCCAATCTGGACCTGAGGTGCCTTAAGACACCTCGATGATTTTTACCAGGTTTGGGTTGCCACGAACTTGTCGAGGCCAGCCTTCAGTTCAGCTTCGATCTCGGCATTGTAGTCGCCGGTATCGTTGATGAGCTTCATCAGGTTGGCATGCTCGGAGTTCATGAACGAGAGCAGAGCGGCTTCGAAGTCACCGATCTTCTTCAGCTCAACGCCCTTCAGGTAGCCTTTCTCAGCTGCGAAAATAGACACAGACTGTGCAGCTACGCTCATAGGAGCATATTGCTTTTGCTTCATCAGCTCGGTTACTCGCTCACCGTGCTCCAGCTGGGCACGGGTTGCATCGTCCAGATCAGATGCAAACTGAGAGAACGCAGCAAGCTCACGATACTGTGCCAGTGCGGTACGGATACCACCGGACAGTTTCTTGATGATCTTGGTCTGAGCTGCACCACCCACACGGGATACCGAAATACCTGGGTTAACCGCTGGACGCAGGCCAGAGTTGAACAGGTTGGTTTCCAGGAAGATCTGACCGTCGGTAATAGAAATTACGTTGGTCGGTACGAACGCAGATACGTCACCGGCTTGGGTTTCGATGATAGGCAGAGCGGTCAAAGAACCAGTCTTGCCGGTCACGGCACCCTTGGTGAACTTCTCAACGTACTCTTCGTTCACGCGGGAAGCACGTTCCAGCAGACGAGAGTGCAAATAGAATACGTCACCTGGGTAAGCTTCACGTCCTGGTGGACGCTTCAGCAGCAACGAGATCTGACGGTAAGCAACAGCTTGCTTGGACAGGTCATCGTATACAATCAGAGCATCTTCACCGCGGTCGCGGAAGTATTCACCCATGGTACAACCAGAATATGGCGCCAGGTATTGCAGAGCAGCAGCTTCAGAAGCGGTTGCTACAACAACTATGGTGTTGGCCAGAGCGCCGTGCTCTTCCAGCTTGCGCACTACGTTGGCGATGGTAGAAGCCTTCTGGCCTACAGCCACGTACACACACTTGATGCCGGAATCTTTCTGGTTGATGATGGCGTCGATAGCCATCGCAGTTTTACCGGTCTGACGGTCACCGATGATCAGCTCACGCTGGCCACGGCCGATAGGGATCATGGCGTCTACGGCTTTGTAACCAGTTTGTACTGGCTGTGATACCGACTTACGCTCAATAACACCTGGAGCAATCATTTCAACAGGAGCGAAACCATCGTTGTCGATGGGGCCCTTGCCGTCGATTGGCTCACCCATGGTATTAACCACGCGACCCAGCAGACCACGACCTACTGGCACTTCCAGAATACGGCCAGTGGTCTTAACTTTTACGCCCTCAGCCAGATCGGCATAAGGACCCATTACTACAGCACCGACAGAATCACGTTCAAGGTTCAACGCGATTGCAAAACGGTTGCCAGGCAGTTCGATCATCTCACCTTGCATCACATCGGCCAGGCCGTGGATACGGATGATGCCGTCACTTACCGCAACGATAGTACCTTCGTTACGGGCTTCACTGACGATGTCGAACTGCTCGATCCGCTGCTTAATCAGATCGCTGATTTCAGTGGAATTCAGTTGCATGCTCAAACTCCCAATTACGACTGCAGCTTATCAGACAGGCGGGCCAGTTTACCGCGGACAGAGCCGTCGATGACCAGATCACCAGCCTTGATAATTACACCGGCGATCAGGCCGGCATCGATGCTGCAATTCAGCTTAACTTTGCGTGCGAGACGTTTCTCAAGAGAAACACTAATCTGCTGTTGTTGCTCAGAGCTCAGCTCGGATGCGGAAACCACGTCGGCCTCAACTTCCTTCGCCCACTCATTGCGGTACTCAGCGAAAAGCTGAGATACAGCAGGCAGTACCTCCAAGCGACCGTTTTCAGCCATTACCTTGATAAGGTTTTGACCGTGCTCATTGATTTGCTCACCACAAACATCGATAAAGAGTTTGGCGAGTTTCGCGCTGGCCAAAGAGCCAGCGAGCAGTGGGCGCATGGTGTCGTTTTCACTGACCAGTGCGGCAAAGCTCAGCATTTCTGCCCAGCTGTCCACGGCTTGTTTTTCAATGGCAAAGTCAAAAGCTGCCTTTGCGTAAGGACGAGCAATGGTGGTTAACTCAGCCATAACTCCACTCCCTTATCAAATTTCAGCGACAAGCTTCGCAACTATGTCACTGTGTGCGGCTTCATCAATCGAACGCTCAAGGATCTTCTCGGCACCGGCAAGGGCAAGAGCCGCGACCTGCTTACGCAGTTCCTCTTTCACGCGATTACGTTCAGCTTCAATTTCTGCTTTACCCTGAGCGATGATTTTTGCACGCTCAGCGTCTGCTTCGGCTTTTGCTTCTTCAACGATTTGAGATTTGCGCTTGTTGGCAGACTCAATGATTTCGTTGGCTGTCGCCTTAGCTTCTTTCAGTTGTTCAGTAGCTTTCGCCTGAGCCAACTCCAGGTCTTTTGCTGCGCGGTCTGCATGTGCAAGCCCGTCAGCAATCCTTTTTTGGCGCTCTTCGATGGCATTCATCAAAGGCGGCCATACATACTTCATGCAGAACCACACGAAGATCATAAAGGCGACCGTCTGACCGAGTAGGGTAGCGTTGATATTCACAACAGCCTCCTATTTAGAGTTAAGACAGAAGCGGTTGGTTACAGCATTGCACCCAGAGGGTTAGTAAACAGCATGTACAGTGCAATACCTACACCAATCATGGTTACGGCGTCGAGCAGACCGGCAACGATGAACATTTTAACTTGCAGCATAGGAGCCATTTCTGGTTGACGCGCAGCGCCTTCCAGGAACTTGCCACCCAAAAGACCGAAACCGATAGCGGTACCCAGTGCACCCATACCAATCAGCAGAGCAACAGCGATTGCAGTAAAGCCCAGAATAGTTTCCATCTGTATCTCCAGTATCTAAATCTAAATTAGTTGATGATTTAGTTTAAAAAAATTTCTTCAGCAATCCTTAATGATCTTCATGGGCCATGCTGAGATATACGATTGTCAGCATCATGAAGATAAACGCTTGCAGCGTGATAACCAGAATATGGAAGATCAGCCAGCCCAGTTGCAGGGTTACACCCAGGGAGGCAATCGCCCAGTTGGCACCATACATCAGCGCAATAAGGATGAAGATCAACTCACCCGCATACAGGTTACCGAATAGACGCAGAGCCAATGAAATTGGCTTGGCGATCAGGGTAACTGACTCGAGCAGGAGGTTGACGGGTATCATTGCCCAGTGGTTAAACGGCTGTAGCGTCAGTTCCTTCACAAAACCAGACACTCCCTTGACCTTGATGCTGTAGAAAATAATCAGCACAAACACACCCAGCGCGAGACTGAAGGTGATGTTCAGGTCAGTTGTCGGAACCACTTTCAGGTTGTGTACGCCAACCAGGGCAGCTGCGTGAGGCAGCCAGTCCACGGGCAGCATATCCATGAAGTTCATCATGAATACCCAAACGAAAATGGTCAGAGCGAGAGGAGCGATCAGGGCATTGCGACCGTGGAATGTTTCTTTAACGCTGGTATCAACGAACTCGACGATCATCTCGATAAAGCATTGCAGCTTACCGGGAACGCCAGTGGTCGCCTTTTTGCCAACGCTGCGGAAAATCCCCAGAACCAACAGACCAAGACCTACCGAAAAGAGCAACGAATCAATATGCCATGTCCAGAACCCTTCACCAGCCGTGAGGTTGGTAAGGTGATGCTGGATATAGCCCTGCGGTGTTAACGCTTCACCAGGTGCAGCCATGATTCATCCCACTTAACTTTGCTTGAAGTATAAAGGCGCTGTCCAATGCGCGAGCAAGCCCAGTGCATAGCAAACAAAAAGCGGCATAAAGACGACTTTAAGATTGATAAACACCAGAGAAAACAAGGCAATGGTTAACAGCAACTTTACCGCTTCCCCCCAGTAAAAGGTCTTGAGAACCTTTCCTGCTGAACTTGCTCCCGAGTGGGAAAAAGCGAGGGTTGCGAATACAAAATTAGGGAGCACTGCAATGACCGCCCCTGCCAAAGCAGAATAGCCATACTGCGCTCCCCACACGGCGAAAAAGAGAACTGAAGCACCCCCAGCCACCGCCGCCTGCATCATCACCAATTTATAGGCAGACCACCGGCCACGACGTGCTAAAACCTTACTCAATTCGTCTTCTCCGCATAAGGACTTTTTGTTTCGATGACCGGACAACAAATGCCCGAACAAACTCAAGGTACAAAAAGCTTGCGAAAGTATACCCGTTCAGGCCTTCATTGCAACTTTGGGATACTGAAAATCGTGACTTTTAACAGCATCTTCGACCAAAAGACTAAAAAGTTAAGATTAACATTTGTTACTAATTTACACGAAAATCCATTAACCGAATTAAATCAGCGAATTCTACTAAGAATACCGTCCAATTCAGCGAGATTTTGGTAATTAATTACAATCTTGCCCTTACCTTTGGCACCGTGAGCTATGGCCACTTTAGCACCGAGTCTTTCAATCAACTCACGCTCCAAACGCTCAACATCGTGATCTTTTACCTGCTTTTCAGGCTCTTTGGGCGGATTTAAGGTTCTATTAATCAATCGTTCAGTTTCCCGAACGGTTAATTCCTTGGCGGCCACATAACGGGCCAGGTTGGTCTGCTCTTCACCTTCGATGGCCAGCAGGGCACGGGCATGGCCCATGTCGATGTCGCCATACTCCAGCAAGCGTTTGACCGGCTCATTGAGACTGTTGAGCCGGAGGAGGTTGGATACCGTCGCCCGGGATTTTCCCACAGCATCGGCAATTTGTTGGTGAGTCAGTTCAAATTCTTCAATCAAACGGTTAAGGGCAATCGCCTCTTCCATGGCATTGAGGTCTTCGCGCTGAATGTTTTCAATCAGGGCAATGGCCACCGCAGATTCGTCCGGCACCTGCTTTACCAGACAGGGGACCTTGTCGAGGCGCGCCAGCTGCGATGCGCGCCAACGGCGTTCACCGGCAATGATCTCATACTTAGTATCGGAAACCTTGCGCACCACTATGGGCTGAATGATGCCCTGGGCGCGGATGGATTCGGCCAGTTCTTCCAGGGCTTCGGGCGACATGTCTTTACGGGGCTGATATTTGCCGGGCTGCAACAGGTCCAGATCCAGATGGATAAGCTCTTCCTGTTCAGGGCGGCTTTCCTGCAGATCCAGTCGCTTGCTCGCGGCATGGCTGGTGCTGAGCAGCGCCTCCAGTCCCTTGCCCAAACCCCGTTTTTTAACTGTCATTGTTAATCCTTACGCCTGTTTTGCCTGACTCACGTGTTGCTCGGCGCGGCGGATGATTTCTCCCGCCAACGCCAGATATGCTTTGGCGCCGGCACTGGATTTATCGTAATACATGGCCGGGGCACCAAAGCTGGGGGCTTCTGCCAGGCGAATATTACGGGGGATCACAGTGCGGTACACCTTCTCGCCAAAATGCTGCTTGAGCTGATCGGACACATCGTTGGCCAATCGATTGCGAGGATCGTACATGGTACGCAAAATTCCCTCGATGCCAAGTCCCGGATTTACCATGGCGCCCAACTTGCCTATGGTATCTATCAGGGCGGTCAGTCCCTCAAGGGCAAAGTATTCACACTGCATCGGCACCAGCACCGAGTCCGCCGCCGACATGGCATTCACGGTCAACATGTTCAGAGAAGGCGGGCAATCGATAAAGATGTAATCGTACTGATCGCGGATCGGCGCTATGGCATTGCGCAGGCGAACTTCGCGGGCGAAAAACTCCATCAACTTGATTTCGGCGGCGGTCACATCGCCGTTACCGGCGATCAGATCGTACTTGCCAGCGGTATCACGGATCACCACCTCGGCAAAGGGCTTTTCCTCTACCAGCAGCTCATAGGCTGTGCTCTCGGCATCGTACTTGTCTATGCCGCTGCCCATGGTGGCATTGCCCTGGGGATCGAGATCTATCAGCAATACCTTGCGTTTGGTCGCTGCCAGAGAGGCCGCCAAATTGATACAAGTTGTTGTTTTTCCAACGCCACCTTTTTGGTTGGCGACTGCAATCACTTTACCCACAATCTCGTCCTGTTGTTGTAATGTTGCTGCTTCAGCGGCCAGTGCCTGTCACAAGTTGCTTGATGTCAGACCGAATTGCAACTCGGTACACCCGGGTTCAGACCTTGGTCAATTTCAACAGATGACGCTGCTCATCCAATCCCGGAACCTGAAGTTCAATGCATTCCAATAACTTGAACCCCTCGGGTATGGCCTGCATTTCGTCTTCGGCCAATTGCCCCTTGAGGGCATAAAAACAGCCACCCTCGTTTGGCAGATGAGCACACCAGCTGAGCATGTCGGCTACAGCTGCAAAGGCCCGGCTGAGTACGCCATCAAAACCCTGTACCGGCTGATACAGCTCCACCCGGCTTTCCACCGAGCTGATGTTGTTGATGCCCAGTTCAAAAGCCACCTGTTTCTGGAAGCGAATACGCTTGCCCAGACTGTCGAGCAGCACAAACTGCTTGTCCGGATTCAGTATCGCCAGCGGGATCCCCGGTAAACCTGGACCGGTTCCCACATCGATAAAGCGTTCGCCCTGCAAATGGGGCGAAACCACCAGACTGTCGAGTACATGGCGCACCAGCATCTGTTGCGGATCCCTGACCGAGGTCAGGTTATAGGCCTTGTTCCACTTGTGCAGCATGCCAACAAAATCCAACAATTTTTGTTGTTGTTCAGCACTGGCCTGCAGGCCGGCCTGCTTCAGGCCCGAGGCCAATATTTCCGATAACACAGACGGTCACTCCAAGGGAAAATCAGGATGGGGGCTATTATGAAGCCCGCTAAAGACTAAGGGAAGCCTCAATGCTTCCCTCAGTTCCATGGTGCGGCGCTCAGGCGCTCTTGCGCAGCAAACCGCGTTTTTTCAGGTGCACCAGCAGGATCGATATGGCGGCCGGTGTCACCCCGGAGATCCGCGATGCCTGACCTATGGTTTCCGGCTTGTGGGCATTGAGCTTGGCGATCACCTCGTTGGACAGGCCGGGAACTTCCTTGTAGTCCAGTTCCAGCGGCAATCCGGTATTTTCATTGCGTTCGGCCTTGGCAATTTCATCCTGTTGACGCTGGATATAACCGGCATATTTAACCTGGATCTGTACCTGCTCGGCCGCCAGCGGATCAGCCAATCCCGGACCAAATCCTTCGATAGCCATCAGCTTGTCGTAATCCATTTCGGGGCGACGCAGCAGATCTTCAAAGGACGCCTCCCTGGAAATCGGGGTATTGAGATGCGGATTCAGGGCATTCACCAGCGGTGAATTCACATGGATCCACTGACTGCGCAGCCGTTGCAGCTCGGTTTCAATGGCTTCACGCTTTTCATTGAATCTGGCCCAGCGATAATCATCCACCAGCCCCAGCTCACGGCCCTTCTCGGTCAAGCGCAGATCGGCATTGTCCTCACGCAGCAGCAGCCGGTATTCGGCACGGCTGGTGAACATGCGGTAGGGTTCCTTGGTGCCCAGGGTCGACAGGTCGTCCACCAGCACCCCCAGGTAAGCCTGATCACGGCGGGGAGCCCAGGCCTCTTTACCCTGAACCTGCAATGCGGCGTTCAAACCGGCGAGCAGCCCCTGGGCACCGGCTTCTTCGTAACCCGTGGTGCCGTTGATTTGTCCCGCGAAGAACAAGCCGGAAATATTCTTGGTTTCCAATGAGTTTTTAAGATCACGCGGATCAAAATAATCATACTCAATGGCGTAGCCGGGGCGAATGATCTCCGCATGTTCCATCCCTTGAATGGAACGCACCAGATTCAGCTGCACATCGAAAGGCAAGCTGGTGGATATGCCGTTGGGGTAGATCTCGTTGGTGTTCAGGCCCTCTGGCTCGATAAAGATCTGATGAGAGCTCTTGTCGGCAAACCTGTGGATCTTGTCCTCAATGGAAGGGCAATACCTGGGACCCACACCTTCGATAACGCCGGAATACATTGGGCTTCTGTCCAAACCGCCACGAATAATCTCGTGGGTTTGCTCATTGGTGTGGGTGATAAAGCAGGATATCTGCCTGGGGTGCTGGCTCACATCACCGATGAAAGACATTACCGGCAGAGGATCATCGCCCTTTTGCTCGGTCATCTTTGAAAAATCAATGGTATTGGCATCAATTCTGGGTGGAGTCCCGGTTTTCAATCTGCCGATACGTATGGGCAATTCACGCAAACGATCCGCCAGGGCGATCGATGGCGGATCGCCGGCACGGCCTCCGCTGTAATTTTGCAGACCAATGTGGATCTTACCGCTCAAAAAGGTGCCGGCAGTCAACACCACAGTCGGTGCCTCAAAGGCCAGTCCCATCTGGGTTACAGCTCCAACCACACGGTCATTTTCAACCACTATGTCATCCACGGCCTGCTGGAAAATACGCAGATTAGGCTGGTTTTGCAGTATTTGTTGGATCTTCTGCCGGTACAGTGCCCTGTCGGCCTGGGCTCGGGTTGCCCTGACCGCTGGGCCCTTGCTGGAGTTGAGGGTACGGAACTGGATCCCGGCGAAATCGGTGGCAATTGCCATGGCGCCACCCAGGGCATCGATCTCTTTCACCAGATGCCCTTTACCTATACCGCCGATGGCCGGGTTACAGGACATTTGTCCCAAGGTATCCACGTTATGGGTGAGTAACAGCGTCTTGCAGCCCATGCGTGCTGCGGCTAATGCGGCTTCTGTACCGGCATGCCCGCCACCGACCACAATGACATCAAACCTTTCATGAAAATGCATGGAGCTACCTATCAGGGAAAATGGAATCGATTACCAGCCGGACATTTTAGCATTAGCAGCTGTAGAGGTGAACGATCTATTTGGCTTGTCTGATCCGCAGGGGATCGCTAAATAGATCTTAAGATCTTTATATAGATCTCTTTATTATCTCTTACTATTAGGATCGCGATCTCTTGTGTGTAACTGTTTTTATATAGATAAAACAATAACTAGCACGATCTCGATCCTGTGATCTGTTGGCGATCTAACGTCCGTGAAGGTGTGGGTAGATCGCCATTTTATCCACAAGGTGGATCTTTGTACGGATCAGGTTGTGAGTAATGCAAAAGATGATCAGATTAAAATAATAGTTTATCCACAAACTTATCATTTAGAAATCTAAAATGTGGATATTATGGATCCTAACTGTGAGTAAGGTGGAATAAGATCCACCCATGGATCTCAAAGTTTTGCCAGCCAGCCATCCAACCAGGCCAGCGCAGGCTCTTCGGGCACAGGATCGCTTTGTACATCAATGCGGATCTTATCCACAAAGGGGCTGGCACCGGCATCGGTTAATAGATCGATCAGCTGCTCAGGTCCCTGACAAAAGGTGTCGTAACTTGAGTCACCTATGGCACACAGGGCAAAGCGAACCTTGCCCAGATCCGGCATGGCCAACAGCAGCTGTTTGGCAAAAGGCTGCAAATTATCGGGCAGATCGCCGGCACCGTGAGTGCTGGAAACGATCAGCCACAGGGCCTGTTCATCCAGGGACGCCAGATCCGGATCCAGATAAGTTTGGCATTGGTGGCCGGCCTCCGTCAGTTTGGCCATCAATTCATCGGCCACGTATTCACTGCCACCCAGGGTGGTGCCTACCAGTACTTCAATTTTCGCCATCATCAGTTCCTCAATAGAAAGTGGCCCCATATTAGCCCAATTTGGCCGCGAATTCGCCGTTGTCACTACTGTGCTAGCATCAAGTAAATGCCTATTAGCGGGAGGGCTGGGTGAAACGCTGGATTGCAATCATTCTGGTGGCGCTGGTAACCGTGCTCGCCTTGCTGAGACCCGAAATTGCCGGCGAATCCTTGCCGCGGACATCCTTTAACTCGGGTGAAGAGCAGGGCAACTGCATCAGGGCCGGTTCTGCACAAGGCAGCCTCGACAGGCGAGGGCAGTTGTCCCTGCTGGTGTGGAATATCCATAAACAGCAGGATGGCGCCTGGCCCGGGGCTTTGTGGTTTGACCCAGAGCCAAAGGCGGATCTGCTGTTGTTGCAGGAAGTTCGGGCCGAACCCGGACTGTTGTCGGCGCTTGAAGATCAACATTATACCTGGCAGTACATGGTTGCTTTTAAGTTGCGGGGTCAGGATTTTGGGGTGATGAGTGCCGCTCGCAGCAAGACATCTGTGGTTTGCGGCTGGCTGGCAACCGAGCCCTGGATTAGGGTACCCAAGTCGGCGCTGTTGAGCCTTTATCCCTTATCCAATGGACAGCAATTGCTGGCGCTCAATCTTCACGGCATCAATTTTGATTTTGGGTTAGCGGCCTGGCAGGCACAGATAGAAGAACTGATCAGCGCAAGTGCCGAACATCAGGGGCCGCTGATCTTCGCCGGAGATTTCAATTCCTGGGGCGATCGCCGCAGTGCCTGGCTCAGGCAAACCATGGCTGCTCTTGGGCTCAAGGAATTGAGTTTCAACCCGGATAACAGGGTATTGGGTTTCAATGCCCCGCTGGATCATCTTTTTTACCGCGATCTGCGCCTGGAAAGAGCTTATGCCCCGCCAAGCCCCTGGTCAGATCATGCGCCTTTATTGGCGACCTTCAGCCTGATCACTGAATCCGATTGAAGCCCACCTTTCTAAGTTTTTCTATTTTTGCTTCATGGCCTTGCATGACCAACTTCAGGGTTTGGGTTTACAGGTACAGGGTTGTGAAGGGCCGTTCGTATTGTGTTTCTATTCCCTTGGCGCGCTGTCCGGAACAATAGCATCGGAGTTCAACAAACTTTTGAGGATCGGCAAGTCCACATGCCTTTTGGCGGTAATGGCATAAAAGCTCTCGGTGACCGAATCCAGGGTGGCGTAATTTTTCAGAATACCGGCCTGAATCTCATCCTGAACCACCACCTCAGGCACCACAGCCACTGCGCCTGCGTCTCGGGCAAGCAGTCGCAGCATGGCCATATCATCCACTTCCGCATAAGGAGTTACGGACAGCCCATGCTGCTCGCAATACAGATCAAATTGAGTGCGAATATCGCTGTCGGGACCGGGTAACAGGAGCTTTACCCGGGTCAGATCCTGCGGAAAACGCAGGGTTGCAAATTCGCTGTCGCTGGGGCCGACCAAAAATACACCTTGCTGCGCGATCAGCTTGCAGCGCCAGGGGGTGGTGGAATCCGATGCGACGGGGCGGTTGGAGAGGATCAGATCCAATTTGTGTACCCGCAGCTGCTCCAGCAGGTCATCAAAATTGGACGATTTCAGCGCCAGCTTCACTTTATCCAGTCCTATCACCGGCCGCAGGAAGTTTTCCTGGAAGTTGCGGGAAAGCGTTGCCACTGCGCCAATCCGCAATTGCTGCACCCTTTGCTCGCCACTTTCCATCATGGAAAGTAACTCATTGCTCAGGTTGAAAATGCTTTCCGCGTATTCAAGCACCAAATGGCCTACATCCGTCAGCGACAGCGCACGTCCCTGGCGGTGGAACAGATCGTGTCCGAGCCGTCCTTCCAACTGCTTTATCTGAGACGATAACGCCGATTGGGACACATTGAGTTTTTGCGCGGCACGGGTCAAATGCCCTTCTTTGGCCACGGTCCAGAAATAGTGGAGATGATGAAAATTAAGGTTTCTCATGTGATTGTTCACATATAAAGAACGTTTTGTAAGTATATATCTATTTTACATCTGTTTCATGCTGCAGCAACAATAGGCTCCCGAAGTAGCACGCGTTGTAGAAAGGGATGCTTTGATGTTTTTAACCTTGCATGACTATTTGTTTGCCACTGTTTACGGCGGTGGTTTTTTGGTCAGCCTGTTGACCAAAGATCATCATTGGCTGCTTGCCCGCACTGCCACGCGCATGGCATTGCTCGTCAGTATTCTCTCACCGTTAATATTAGGGATGACAACACCTGTCTTGCCATCGGCCCTGGCCATTGTGATGGGGTTACTGGTGGCATTGCTCGGCTGGGTGATAGTCGATTTTGCCTCCCGTTATCTTGAGGGTGACTCTGGTCTGCCCCGTTTTGTCCGCGCCATGTTATTCACCCTTTTTTCTGTCGCATTACTGGTGCAAAGCGATAATCTTTTGCTGATGGCGCTGGCGTGGAGTGCAAGCAGTTTGGGTTTGCATGTGTTGCTCACCCATTATCAAGATCGCAAAGCGGCTGAAATCGTCGCACACAAGAAGTTTATCGTCAGCCGCATGGCAGATATGTGTCTGATTATTGCCCTGTTCCTGGTCTACCAGTCGCTGGGGACCTTCTCCCTGCCGGGCATCAACCAGCAGCTGGCTGAGATGACAACACTCTCTCCCGCATTGAGCCTGGCGGCATTCTTGTTTGCACTGGCTGCTATCCTCAAAACCGCGCAATTACCGCTGCATGGCTGGCTTATCCAGGTGATGGAAGCGCCGACCCCAGTGTCGGCGCTGCTCCATGCAGGCATAGTAAACATGGGCGGTTTCGTGCTGATTTCTCTCGCTGCCCTGATAAATCTGGCTCCGCTGGCACAAACCACACTGGTCGTTGTTGGCAGCATGACGGCCTTGCTTGCTGCTTGGGTCATGATGACTCGGATCAGTATCAAGGTTCGTTTGGCATGGTCAACCTGCGCGCAAATGGGCTTTATGTTGATGGAGATTGGTCTTGGCTTGTATGAACTGGCGCTGCTTCATCTGGTCGCGCACTCAGTTTATAAGGCCTACTGCTTTCTGTCCGCCGGCGATGCTGTGGAACACACGGTACGCAAAGATTATCTGCCGCAAATTGGCAGCATTAAAGGCACCTTTGTCGCCCTGCTGCTTTCGGTTGTTTTGGTGTCGGTCATATTGCTGCTTTGGCAGCAGTGGTTACCGGCACTCTCGCTGCCTGTATCTGCCGGCGTCATTTTGATATTCGGATTCTCGCCCTTGCTCTGGCGTTATGACGGCACATCACTGCCTCTGATGGCGCTGGGCGCTATCCGGATTTGCTTCTTATTGCACTTGTATCTGGTGTGGCACGCCGCGTTTGCGCAAATTGCGCCAGCAGCCGCGCCGACACATCCGGCGTTGCTCGTCTTCGTCTGCGTGGCTTTTACCTTGCTCTATATAGGCCAGGTGGTGATACGTTGCTATCCCAACTCCAAGGTGGTGAAACGCCTCTATCCATGGGCGTACAACGGTTTTTATCTGGACGAGACCTTCACCCGCCTCACATTCAAAGTTTGGCCGGCGAGACTGAGCACCGAACAGGCACAAACTCAGGTTAACCGGAAAAAAGTAACCTTTGGAGAATCCGCATGACAGCCCGGCTTTGCGACGAAAACAATACAAGTCTCCTGTTGGAGGCAGCCATCCAAGCCGCCTGCGACAGCATTGCACCCAATTGGCCGCTGGATCGAATGATTGCGGTTAACCCTTACTGGTCGTGGGTTGGTAAACCCTTCAACGAGGTCGCCCATCACCTCGCGCGATTGGCCGGTTCGCCCATGGCGATGCCACTGGACTACTACCGTAAGCATTGGGAAAAAGGCACCATTTGCCATCAGGATTTGACACAGGCGTTGGCATCCCATTTCCCCCTCGGGAATTGGGATCTACAAGCTGCAATATCGGCCTTGACTGCCAAAGATGGGGCCCCGGTGCCGCCACCTTTGTTGTGCGACACCCTGGACAGCCAACGCAACCTCCACAAAGAGCCGGCATGGTGCGATACCATCACCCATCAGGTCGCCCAATTTTGTGCTGCTTATTTCGATCAGGATCAGGCCGACTGGCACCCATGCAGTGATATAGGGCTTTACCAAAGCTGGCGTGACACCCTGCGCCATGATCACAGCGTAGCCTTGCTGATGAAAGCACCCCACATTCCTGCCTTGGCGGCTGAAATGGCTTCAACGCCCAAAGCACAAATCCGGCAGGCCCTTACTCAGCTGAATATTGCGCCCGGGCAGTGGCAAGACTATCTGCAGGCGGTGATCTATCGCGTGAGCGGTTGGGCGGCGTGGTGTGCTTATCAAAAATGGCAGGCGGCCCTGTCACATAAGGAGGATGACACCCTGATCGATTTGCTGGCTATCCGTTTGAGCTGGGAATGTCTGGTGGATGACAAGGCCCGTCATTCAGGCTCGGTGTGGCAACGTTGGCAGCAGCAATGGCAGCAACACTTCCAGCAATACAATCCAGAGCTCACACACGGCCGGCTTATCTGGCAGCGTGCCCATGAAATCAGTTACCAGCGTCAGTTAAGCAAAAGACTGTTACAGCCTGTCACGCCAGCCAACGGGTCATACAAGGTCCAGGCCGTATTTTGTATTGATGTCCGCTCCGAAGTTATCCGACGCCACCTTGAAGCCCAGTCAGACGACATCAAAACCCTCGGTTTTGCGGGTTTTTTTGGCCTCCCCGTCAGTTACACGCCAATTGGAACCGAGATTAAACGCCCTCAGCTCCCGGGCTTGTTGGCGCCGGTATTTTCGGTATCTGACAGCGCAGGCTGCTGCGAACTGGACAACTCGCTGGCCGGGAAAAGGCAAAACGCATTGCAGCGGGAGTCGGGTTGGTCGCTGTTCAACACTATGCCGGCCTCGACCTTTACGCTGGTGGAAGCGCTGGGGCTGGGGTATGTGGGCAAGCTGATCAAACGCGCGCTGCCGGTTGCCGGGAAACCAGACTCTGCACCCGGATTATCCAGTGCAGGCATCAAGCTGCTTCGTCCGACCCTTGTGGCTGACGTCGAGCAACAAGTGATGCTTGCCGAAAGCGTCCTGAAAGGCATGGGGCTGATAGGCGATCTCGCGTCCCTGGTACTTCTGGTTGGACACGGCAGTGAGAATGCCAATAACCCCCAGCGTGCGGGGTTGGACTGTGGTGCCTGTTGCGGCCAGACAGGGGAGGTGAATGCCCGTGCTTTGGCACAATTGCTGAATCAGCCCGCCGTGCGTCAAGGTCTGCATCAGCGAGGCATTCAAGTTCCTGATAACACGAAATTCGTTGCAGCACTTCATAACACCACCTCGGATACCTTGACGCTGTTCGATACCGAGGTTTTTGATGATGACTTTCAACAGCAACTCAGGGCACTGCAAGCCACGCTGGACGCTGCTTCCTGCGCGGCACGGGCAGAACGTGCACCGCAACTGGGGCTGCTGCAAACCGTAAACAGACAGAATGCCCTTAAAAAAGGTATGGAACGCCGCACTCATGATTGGGCACAAACTCGTCCCGAGTGGGGGCTGGCGAATAATGCCGCCTTTATCATAGCGCCAAGGGCACGCACCCGTGGCATAAAGCTGGATGGTCGCACCTTCCTGCACGAATACCAGAGTGACGCCGATCCGGATGCAAGCCTGCTGGCGCAAATCATGACTGCGCCTATGGTCGTGACCAATTGGATTAACATGCAGTATTACGCATCCACTGTGGATAACCGTCGTTACGGGGCAGGTAACAAAACACTGCACAATGTTGTCGGTGGCCGATTGGGTGTTTTTGAAGGCAATGGCGGCGATCTGCGGATAGGTCTTGCGCTTCAATCTGTGCATGACGGCCGGAATTGGCGTCATGAACCCATCAGATTAACCGTGGTTATCGATGCGCCAGAGCAGGCCATCACCTCAGTCATCAACGCCCACCCCATTGTTCAACGCTTGGTCGAGAACCAATGGCTTTATCTGGCACGTTTTGACAAAGGAAAGCTCGCCTTTTTCGAAAGAGGCACGTGGAAGCTGTGGAGTGACGCGTAAAGAGAGCCCATAGCACCGTCTAAATAGCAAAGCCGTGCGCCAACAGTGGCTGGTGCACTAGACCCTTATTGTTGCTCCTGGTGTATCCATGAAAACCGAAATACTTAACGCGCTGCTTGCGGCAGATTTTCAACGTGCAGGAGAGCTGTTAACCGCCGGCGAACTGGTTGCTGTACCGACAGAAACCGTTTACGGGCTGGCCGCGGATGCCGGCAATCCAGAAGCCGTCGCCAAGATTTTTGCTGCCAAACAAAGGCCGAGAAATCATCCACTGATTACCCATATTGGCAGCATTGACCAGTTGTCCCTTTGGGTAAAGGAGATCCCTGATTGGGTTTCGCCGCTGGCAGATGCTTTCTGGCCCGGGCCGCTGACACTGATCTTCGAACGTCACCCTTCGGTTTCCGATGTGATAACCGGCGGACTGCCCAGCATAGGGGTGAGAATGCCTGATCATCCGGTGTTGTTGTCATTGCTACAGCAGTTTGATATTGCCGTTGCCGCGCCATCTGCAAACCCATATCAAAAACTCAGCCCTACCAGCGCAGCGCAAGTGCTGAGTGGCCTTGATGGAAAGATAGCTGCGGTACTCGATGGCGGAAACTGCGGCGTCGGTACCGAGTCAACCATTTTGCGGGTCGGTGAGGATAAAGCGGAGATTTTGCGCAGCGGGCCCTTGTCTGCCGAGGATTTACAGCCCTATTTGCCGGTACCTGTTATCACGCCACAAAGCCATTACCAAGCGGTATCCGGTAATAAAAAAGTGCATTATCAACCAAATGCCAAAGTGGTGATATGCCCAACCCCTACGTTTGCAGCAACGCTGGCCGCTGAGCCAGAGACGACAGGCGCCCTGGTTTATTCGTCTTCTCTGCACGGAATCAATTGTCGGCAGCGCCTCATCCTGCCCTGCGATCACCAAGGCTATCGTCAGGCGCTTTACGCCTCTCTCCATGCGCTGGATGGTAAGGGTGTTCACAAGCTTTTGGTTGAAGCGCCGCCACTATTGCCTTCATGGGCCGATATCTGGGACAGGTTGAGTCGCGCCGCCGCCGAATCGGCGCCGGCAGCCTAAGCCCTCAAACTAAGCCCGCGAACGAATCCTGAAAACCATAAAGTCCTCTACCCGGTTTGCCCAATGTTGGGGTATCCGGGTGAAGGACTTAAAGAGTTTTCTTTCAAGGCGCTACTCGGCCCCAAATCATTTGCCGATACAGAAGGAGCTGAAAATCTTGCCCAGCAGATCGTCCGAGGTGAATTGACCCGTGATTTCAGACAGCGCCTGCTGAGTCATGCGCAGCTCTTCGGCGAGCAGCTCTCCTGCCTGGAAGACTTCCAGTTGCACCTTGCCCTGTTGCAGATGTTCAGCGGCTATTGCCAGGGCTTCCAGGTGGCGACGGCGGGCGATAAAGCCACCTTCGAGATTGCTCTGGTAGCCCATCAGGCTCTTGAGGTGTTGCTTCAGACTATCGACACCCAGACCTGTCTTGGCAGAGATCCGGTACACCGCATGTCCCTGCTCCTGGGTCACCTCCAGTGGCTCACCCGTGAGATCGGCCTTGTTGCGCACCACAGTGACGCCGAGTCCCTTTGGCAGACGATCGATAAAGTCAGGCCAGATATCGTGGGGATCAACGGCATCCGTGGTGGTGCCGTCGACCATGAACAGCACCCGATCGGCGCTGGCTATTTCATTCCAGGCCCGCTCTATGCCTATTTGCTCCACTGTGTCCGTGGTGTCACGAAGGCCGGCGGTGTCAATGATGTGCAGCGGCATGCCATCCAGATGTATGTGTTCGCGCAGCACATCGCGGGTGGTGCCGGCGATTTCCGTGACTATGGCCGATTCCTTGCCGGCAAGGGCATTGAGCAGGCTGGATTTACCGGCGTTGGGACGACCGGCAATCACCACCTTCATGCCTTCGCGGATAATGGCACCCTGCTTGGCGCTGGCTTGCACTTCATCGAGCTTGGCTATGATGCCGTAGAGGGCCGCCGCTATCTTGCCGTCGGAAAGGAAGTCCACTTCTTCATCGGGAAAGTCGATGGCGGCTTCCACATACAGACGCAGGTTGGTGACCTTGTCCACCAGCTCGTGAACCTCACGGGAAAATTCACCCTGCAGGGATTGCAAGGCGCTCTTGGCGGCCTGCTCGCTGGTGGCGTCGATAAGGTCGGCAATGGCCTCGGCCTGGGTCAGGTCCAGCTTGTCATTCATAAAGGCCTGTTCGCTGAATTCACCGGGGCGGGCGATGCGGACACCTTCCACCTCAAGCACGGCGCGGATCAACATATCCAGCACCACCTGACCGCCGTGGCCCTGCAATTCCAGTACGTCTTCGCCGGTGAAGGAGTTGGGACCCTTGAAGAACAGGGCTATGCCCTGATCCAGCACAGTGCCGTCGGCAGACTTGAATTCGCAGTAGTCGGCGTAACGGGTCTTGGGCAGGTGACCCAGCACAGCCTGGGCCACAGTGGCAGCCCGGTTGCCCGAAATCCGGATTATGCCCACGCCGCCTCGGCCCGGGGCTGTGGCCTGGGCCACAATAGTGTCAGTTGTCACGTCAGTTTCCGTTTGCAATTCAAACAAAAAGGCGACCCGCAGGCCGCCTTTGAATTCATTAGCCTGAAAATGCGCTTATTTTAAGCCCTTTTTCTCCAGACCGGCATAAATAATCTTCTGTTGGGTGATGGCCACCAGGTTACCCACCAGCCAGTACAGTACCAGACCGGCCGGGAACCAGAGGAAGAACACGGTAAAGATCACCGGCATCCACTGCATCATCTTTTGCTGCATGGGATCCATGGTCGGAGCCACGGGTTGCATCTTCTGCATCAGCCACATGGATACACCCATCAGCAGCGGCAGTACATAGTAAGGATCCTGCACCGACAGGTCGTGGATCCACAGCATGAAGGGCGCATGACGCAGCTCAACGCTTTCCATCAGTACCCAGTACAGGGCGATGAAGATGGGCATTTGCAGCAGCATGGGCAGACAGCCACCCATGGGGTTAACCTTTTCCTTCTTGTACAGCTCCATCATGGCCTGACCCATCTTCTGGCGGTCGTCACCGAAGCGTTCCTTGAGATCTGCCAGCTTGGGCTGCAGGTTGCGCATCTTGGCCATGGACACATACTGTGCCTTGGTCAGTGGGAACAGCGCACCACGCACTGTCAGGGTGATCAGGATAATTGCCAGGCCCCAGTTAACCACCAGGCCCTGGTAGAACATCAGCAACCAGTGGATGGGCACGGCCAGCCACCAGAGGAAACCATAATCCACCACCAGGTTCAGGCTTTCAGACAGTTCCGACAGGGCGGCCTGATCTTTCGGACCCACATAGAAGTGGGCGCTGATGGTTTGGGATTCACCCGGTGCTATGTCGTGTACCGCACCCTTGAAGCCGATATTGGCTTGGCCACCGGCGCTGACGGAGCTGAACAGGGTGTTCTTTTCATTGGCGCTGGGGATCCAGGCAGACACGAAATAATGCTGCAGCATGGCGACCCAACCACCCAGGGTGGCTTGGTCGAGGTCTTTCTTGGCCATGTCTTCAAACTTGTACTTCTCATAACGCACATCGGCGGTTGAGAAGGCGCCACCACGGTAAGTCGGCATCATCATGCTGCTTTCGGTGGGCTTGATGGTCTGTTTAATCTGACCGTACATCTGTAACTGCAAAGGCGCAGCAGATTGGTTATTGATGCGGTAGTCCACGCCAATGTCGAACTTGCCACGATGGAATACAAACACCTTGGTTACCGTCACGCCCTGATCATTGGTCAGGGTCAGTGGCACTTCCAGGGTATCCTGACCATCGGCCAGCACAAATTCGTTGGCTGAAGCGTTGTACTGGGCGCGGCCCTTGGCTGCACTGTCAATACCATCACGACCGATCAAACCACTCTGGGCGATATAGGTGAAATCCTTCAGTTGCTCCAGCAACACAAAGGGCTCGTCTTTATCCAGCTCCAGTTTGTGTGATACCAGGGCGGCATGAACTATGTCACCACCCACGGGGCTGATGGCCACATCCAGTTGATCGGTCTTAACCTTGATCAGCGTCTGGTTGTTCACCACGGCGGCAGGGACACCGGCGTCGGCTGTTGGAACATCGGTATTGACTGACTGTTCCTGCACTGAGGCCGCAACTGTTTCGGTTGTGACCGGTTTGGGGGCTTTGTCAGCCTGCCACTGTTGCCACAGCAAAAAGCTGACAAACAGCAGACCTACAAGCAAAATATTGCGTTGAGATTCCATAGCCTATTTATTACACCTGTCGTTTTTGGGGGGAACGGGATCTGACCCGCCGGGATGTAAAGGGTGACATTTTAATATGCGTTTGGCTGCAAACCAACAGCCTTTTACCGTTCCGTGGACCTGGATCGCTTCTATTGCATAGTGGGAGCAGGTGGGATGGAAGCGGCACTTGGGGCCCAGCAAGGGGCTGATAAATATTTGATAACCACGGACCAGGCCTATGGTCAGCCATTGTAACGGCGACTGAGTTTGCGCCATAGCTTCTCTATCAGCCTCGTGAGTTCGGCATTTTCCATTTCCATCACGCCATTTCTGACCAAAACGACAATATCCAGCGGCGGCAATTCATGCTGGTTCAGACGAAAGCTTTCTCTGATGAGACGTTTGATACGATTGCGTTCGTGGGCGCGCTTTACATAGCGTTTGGCCACGGTCAGTCCAATTCGGGGATGGGATGTGCCATTGGGAATGGCAAGCAGGGTAATTTCTGCTGAAGACGCTTTGATGGGATTGGAAAAAACAGCTTTAAATTGCGCGGGAGTTAACAAACGTAACTCCCGCGTAAAGGTGTAGCAAGTCACCTAGTTGTCGACCCTGAATCAGGCAGACAGACGAGCGCGACCCTTGGCACGGCGACGAGCCAGTACCTTACGGCCGTTTGCTGTAGCCATACGAGCGCGGAAGCCGTGAGAACGCTTGCGCTTCAGGTTGCTAGGTTGAAAAGTACGTTTACTCATGATGGCAATCCGTCTTTGTTAGTGAACATTCCTTGTCTCGTTATCGAGGCAAGGGCAAAAAAGAGGCCGAATTGTAATCACTGATGCACCTGCCGTCAAGAAGCAAAGCCCTGCAACAATGGAATTCAGCCCGGTTTTCTTTCCACTGCTTATGCTCAGAACACCACAGAGTGTGGATAAGTCTGTGCATCGGCACTATATCTGGTGGATCCAGTTAATGCCAAGCGGATCGAAGGTCGCGCATTATAGATCAATCCGGATCGCTTTATAAAGCAAGATTTCCACGGGATTGGCGTAAAAAAGATCCTTTTCGATCTTGACGGATCCCCTGGGTTAAGGTCTTGGGATCTCGCTGGGGATAAATCCATTTAAAGGATAGCGATCAGGGCGATCTCCCGATAGAATACATGTCCTTTTGGACGATCTATTTGGGGATAACA